>NZ_JAZDCU010000019.1:0-124375 GCF_036324085.1 Pseudomonas auratipiscis | reverse complement strand
CTCATAGCTCAGCTGGATAGAGTACTCGGCTACGAACCGAGCGGTCGGAGGTTCGAATCCTCCTGAGTGCACCATACGACGAAGCGGTTTCTTATAGAAAGTTGCTTCAGCTGTAACCAGAGGTGATCTGGTCCATCAAGCGCCAACCCTGCACTCATAGCTCAGCTGGATAGAGTACTCGGCTACGAACCGAGCGGTCGGAGGTTCGAATCCTCCTGAGTGCACCATACAACAGAAAGCCCGCCTTCTTAGGCGGGCTTTTTGCTTTTCCGTGTCCTATCTTTTTATTGCTGACATGTGTTTTTTTTGTCTTGGTTACCGTCGCACTGATAGATGCGCAGGTTGTCTGAGCTATGTCTCGCAAACGATTGTTCTAACCGCGATTTTTTCAGCCCCCTGACAGGTCAAGCGGTGTATGATTGCGCCCGTCAGCCCCGCCGGGGCTTGTGGAATACCACCATGGACTTACCCAGTAGTTACTCAATAGCAAGTTTTGCCAATCAAGATCTGACTGATTGATTCTCCCGGCGTGCTCCGCTGCTGGGAGTGGAGTTCGCCTATGACTGAAATCGAAGCAAAAAAGACGCAAGAGAGCTTGCAGGATCGCCTGGCCCAGGTGGTCGAACTGCTGCAGCGTCAACGCGTGGTCGAAGACCTGACCCATCGGCAGGAAGGTCATCACCACGACCTGGTAGAAAACCTCGTTCACCGCCAGAACCTCGTCGAGCTGCAGCGTAAGCTCGACGACCTGCACTCTGCTGACGTCGCTTATATTCTTGAAGCCCTGCCGCTGGACGATCGTCTGACTGTCTGGCAGTTGGTCAAGGCCGAGCGCGACGGCGACATTCTGCTGGAAGTATCCGACTCTGTTCGAGAAACACTGATCGCCGACATGGACGATCATGAGTTGCTCGCAGCCGCCAAGGAGATGGACGCCGACGAACTGGCTGACCTGGCGCCCGAGTTGCCGCGTGACGTCGTCCATGAGCTGATGGAAACCCTTGATGGCCAGCAGCGTGAGCGCGTCCGCTCTGCGCTGAGCTACGACGAGGAGCAGGTCGGTGCGCTGATGGACTTCGAGATGGTGACCATCCGCGAAGATGTCAGTCTCGAAGTGGTGTTGCGTTATTTGCGTCGGCTCAAGGAGCTGCCAGGGCATACCGATAAACTGTTCGTGGTCGATTACGACGGCATTCTCAAGGGTGTGCTGCCGATCAAGCGTCTACTGGTCAACGACCCGGACAAGAAAGTCGCCGAGGTCATGGCCGACGACCCGGTGGTGTTCCACCCGGAGGAGGATGCCTACGACGCGGCTCAGGCCTTCGAGCGTTACGACCTGGTATCTGCACCGGTAGTGGACAAGAATGGTCGCCTGATCGGCCGTTTGACCATCGACGAGATGGTCGACCTGATCCGTGAGGAAAGTGAGACCGAAGTTCTGAACATGGCCGGTCTGCGCGAAGAAGAAGATATCTTCGCTTCGGTCTGGCGTTCGTTGCGCAACCGTTGGGCGTGGCTGGCGATCAACCTGATCACTGCCTTCGTGGCATCGCGCGTGATCGGCCTGTTCGAAGGTTCGATCGAGAAGCTGGTGGCCTTGGCGGCACTCATGCCCATCGTTGCCGGCATTGGGGGTAACTCCGGCAACCAGACCATCACCATGATCGTGCGGGCCATGGCGCTCGACCAGGTCAGCCCCGGCAATACCACGCGCCTGATGCGCAAAGAGCTTGCGGTCGGCTTGATCAATGGCTTGGTGTGGGGTGGTGTAATCGGTGTGGTGGCTTACCTGCTGTACGGCAGTTGGTCACTGGGTGTCGTGATGACTGCAGCAATGACACTCAACCTGTTGCTTGCGGCATTGATGGGGGTCTTGATTCCAATGACCCTGGCGCGCCTTGGTCGTGACCCGGCCATGGGGGCCAGCGTGATGATCACAGCAATGACCGACAGTGGCGGCTTCTTCATCTTCCTGGGGCTGGCTACTATCTTCCTGCTCTAGTTAGGGCAAATCGCAGCCACAAAAAAGCCAGCTTACGCTGGCTTTTTCAATTGCGTTGGCGATCTTCAGGAGGCGTCTGCAGCCATCTCGACATCGTGGGCAATCAGCGCCACCAGAGCGTTCTGCTGGCGATGGGAAAGTTGACGGAAGCGTTGCAGCAGCTCGCGCTCGTGCAGTGACAGTTCTGGGCTGTCCAGGCGCATGCTCAGTTCATCACCCAAAGCTCCTTCCTGGATCAGGCTCTGTTCCAGGCGGGCGATGATTTCAGAGTTCATGCTGCGGTGGTGGTGGCGCGCTACCTCGGCAATGCGCTCACGCATTCCGTCGGGGAGGCGGACGACGAACTTGTCAGCGGTGCGGCTTGAGTAAACAGCCTGTTTCATTGGGCGCATATAATTGACCGGTTTTAGTTCAGGGGAAGCGGTTCTCGAAATTGGCCGCACGATCACAGTACGACCATCACGGTGACAAAATGTTCAACCTGAATTGTGAATGAGGGTTGGATCATGCCTCATTGTCGCCGGTTCCTTGGCGTCAATTCTGTGACAAATATTGAACCGGATAAAGGCTTTTTGCCAGTACCAATTATCAGAAATGAGCACTGGTTTGAAAAGCTAACATTTTTCCATATTGCAGCCCGTCGGTAGATAGAGCAAAACCGTGTAGGTAACAGGCGAAAAAGCGTGTGGAAAGCGTCTAAAATGCGCAAGCTTTCTTACCAATGAGCATAGTGGCTATGCAGCATGACGCAAGCGCCGAACCCCGTACAGCCTTCTCTGGGGCTTTGATTTATTTGATGGGGCCTTCGGGGGTCGGCAAAGACTCCTTGATCGATGCGGCCCGGGCAAAATTGCTCGAGCGCAATGTTTTCATCGCGCGCAGGGTAATAACCCGTTCCCCTGAAGCCAAGGGCGAGGATGCCATCAGTGTTTCCCTCGAACGCTTCGAGCAAATGTGCGCGGCGGGTGAGTTTGCGTTGAGCTGGCGAGCCAACGGCCTTGCGTATGGCATTTCCAAGGACATCGATAGCGAGTTGCAGCAGGGGCGTACAGTGCTGGTAAACGGTTCACGCGCGCACCTGGGCGAGGCGCGCAAGCGTTACCCTGGTTTGCTCGCGATACTGCTGACCGTTAATCCCCAAGTGCTGCGCCAACGCTTGTTGGGCCGCGGACGGGAGAGCGTGGAAGATATCGAACAGCGCTTGGCGCGCAGCCAGCAGCTGCAATTGGCCGATCAAACCGTATGCTTACTGGACAATTCTGGCCAGCTTGAGGACACCGTCGCGCAGTTAATGGCGTTGTTGCGTGAGCGCGGTGTGCTCAGCGGGCGATAAAGGTCAAAAACTCAGTCGTTCGCCGACAGCCATGACAGGCAGGCCGTTTTTCTGCTGTGAAACGGTGGCGGTAGTTGCAGGGCCACCGAAGACTGCCAATTTTGCAGCCATCGCCGGGGCCCGAGGCATGGACGAAACCGTCGAGGCCTGCGGTTGCAGGACCAAACCTATCAAGGCGACCAATGCCAGGGCGTTGAGCAGAAGCAGTGTGCGGTTCATCTGGCAGACTCCACTGGGGTGAGAGGCGGTTGCCGGGCCTATTTTTTATAGAGAAGAAACTGCACACCACATGCCAGTGTTGTTTTGGATTATTTTCCTTAAAATTCAATGTCTTACATATGTTTTTGTTTGGCGCTTTCATGCAATCTGCAATAAGGGCCTACTGCCTTGTTGCAAAATGCCCGATTCTTTCCACGAAGAGAGCAAAGACCATTGGCAAAAAGCCCCACGGATGACATGACAAACGCCGGCCTGCTGGTTAACATGCACGCCGTCCTTTGTCGCGCAGCGCTCGTTGCCGGCTCTATGTCTCAGTAGCTCAATTGGATAGAGCATCCCCCTCCTAAGGGGAAGGTTGGCAGTTCGAACCTGCCCTGGGACACCATATTTTTCCTATTCCAACGCCTCCGCCTAGCGGCCTCAGTGATACACGAAGGGCAAGCCCTCTCGATCTTCGATCTGCGCTCATGGCCTGTACCACAGTGCCGTCTTTCCCCTCTAGCTCTTCGAGAGTGAGGGGTTGATGGTTTCAAGCGATCACAAGCAGGCCAGTGCCAGGACTTCTATGTCATTCGCTCAACAGCGCCAAGGCATGCATGCTTGGTTTCAGGGCCAGGTAGATGTTGCAATATTGCTCGAACATAAGGTCATACATGCGCTTGTTTTCAGGGTTGGGCTGAGCGCGCGGGCGAAGCGTTCGCCAGTCCCGAACCTGCGCCAGCGTGTCGATGGCACCGATCGCCAAGGCCGCCAGCATGGCACCACCCAAGGGTGCTTCAACTTCCTCTTCAATGGTTATAACGGGATAACCCGTGACGTCGGCAATGATTTGCATCCAGAGGTCGGATCCAGATGCGCCACCTACCACGATCAGTTCGGGGTCCAATCGCCCAGATCCTCGTTGCCCGCACTCCATGTTGTGACGAAGGGCAAAGGCCAGTCCTTCAAGAACAGCCCGATACATATGTGCCTTGGTATGGAACAGCGAAAGCCCGACGTACGATCCGGAGGCTTGCGCATCCCAGACCGGACTGCGTTCGCCCATCAGGTAGGGAAGGAAGATCAGGCCGTTTGAGCCCGCTGGCGTTCCGATTGCTTCTAGTTCCATCAGATCGTGCACATCGACATTGGGCAGTAGGGCCGCCGCTTGTTTTTCCTGGGCGCAAAACTGATCCCTGAACCAACTGACCGATGCGCCGGCAGCAATAGCGCCGCCAAAAATGTAGAGGTCTCCGGCTGGATTGTGTACCGAGGGCATGCTGATCAGGCCGAAGTCAGCGTCGGTATTCTGATTGATAAAGCCCCAGCACATGCTGGTACCCATCATCGCCACGTGGTTGCCAGGTTGGACGACCCCGGCAGCTAATGTCGCCATCGCTGCATCGACCCCGCCTGCGACCACGGGCGTTCCTGCGGCGAGTCCTAGCTTGGTTGCGGCCTCGGGAAGCAGATGACCTACGATATCGCTGGATTCCACGAGCCGTTGCGGCATGAATTTCACGTCAATGCCGAGCGCTTCGAGCATGGGTACTGACCAGGTTCTCGCCTTGATGTCGTAGACGCCGCCAATGTTTCCGGCGGAGCTGTGATCGACGCTCAGCGCTCCGGTGAGGTGGTATTGCACATAGCTGTTGGGCGGAAGCAGATATCGCGTTCTAGCCCAAACCTCCGGTTTGTGGCGTTTGAGCCAAAGGATCTTGGTAAAACCGTAATAGCTGTCGATGCCATTCCCGCTTATTTGCTTGAGCTGTTGCTCATTGATGTTCTGGCGAACCCATTCCACTTCTGCCTGGGCTCGTCTATCCATCCATATCAGACACGGATGTAGCGCCCTGATGTTCTCATCTACTGCAATCCCTGATCCGCCGTACAAGCTGCTCACGCAGATGGCTTTAATCTCACTGACAGGCACCGAGCTCCTGGATACAGCGCTCGCTACCGACTCATACACCGCAGCGAGCCATACCTCCGGCCACTGCTGAGCCCAGAGAGGTCGCGGTTGCTCAATTTTGTAGGCAACTGATGCTTGGGAAATGATTGCGCCTTCGGTAGACATCAGCAGCGCTTTGGTGCTCTGAGTACCTATATCAACTCCAATCACGTAACTCATAATCCGCTTCATCGCATGGTGACCTTTACGTCGGGCGGGACTCATCTTTACTGCGCTTTTTCAAAAGGCAGGAATGGTGAGAGGAAGGGTATTTGCTAATGACTAATGTAGACGTTTACATTTTTTGACTTAAAAAAACGCCAGTTAAAGTTCGAACCGTGTTGAAAGGCATGTTGATCCCGCACGGGAGTGAAATGTTAACGTGTACATTGGTTTCAAGCTAGCATAGGCATTTTGGCTTTACAATAGTTCTACCTTCCGCTTCCGGTACCATGGCAAAGCACTGAAAAAGGTCGTCAATGAACGTGAGTGTGGACAGTAATTTCATGAAAAAACCGAGCAAAGCTACAATCACTGACATCGCAAAACGGGTCAATATGACGACTGTCACTGTCTCCCGTGCATTGAACAGGCCCGAGAAGGTTAAGAAGGAGACCCTTGCGCAAATTTTGGAAGTGGCGCGTGAACTCAACTACGTACCTAACGCTTTTGCCCGAAACCTCAAAAGCCGGGAGAGCCGACTGTTCGGGTTGGTGACTGCAAGCCTGGACAACCCCTTTTACGGGGAGGTCATCAAAGCGATCACCCGTGAGGCGAAAAGGAGAGACTTTTCCCTGATGCTCTTTGACACAGACGGCTCGGCAGAGCTTGAGGCCAGAGCGATCGATACCTTGCTGAGTTATCAGGTCGCCGGAATCATTCTGTCAGTGGTCTCGGACGAGGATGACTACCATCCAAGCTACCTGCCCAAGCTTGAAATGGCTGGCATCCCCGTCGTTCAAATTGACCGAAAACTCGCGGATGCGCCTTTTGCTGGTGTTTATCTGGACAATCAGGAGAGCGGATACCGGGGGATCAGCGCATTGCTCGAACAGGGGCATCGTCACTTCCTGGTGGTGGGCGGCCCCGAGCGATCAAATATCACCTTGTCTCGCCTGGCAGGTATTCGCCGAGCACTGGATCAGTATCCAGAGCACACGTCATTGGATGTTCTGCACGGCGATTACACCCAGGGGCCTGCCCGTGAAGCGGTGAGTGAATACCTGGCACGCGGCAAGCGCCCGGATGCCATTTTTGGCCTGAATCTTTTGATCACCCTGGGTTCACTCGAAGCCATGCGCCAGCACGGGGTATCCCGGAATGACATTCAGCTATTCAGCATTGATCAGGTGCCTTACGCCCATCTCTACGGAGAGCCGATCCCTTGCATCAGTCATGACACCTACGCGCTTGGATTGAGCGCGATAAACATGCTGCTGAAAAAAATCGACGACCCTCAACACGTTCCGGCAGATGCGGTCGTGAAGGGGCAACTGCAGCCCTAGCGCTCTTTAGCGATTTTGCTGAAAGATGTTTCCTGTGGCTAATCGCTACAATGTTAACGTTGACATCGCGGAATACTGCCCCCTACATTCTCCCTCCAGACGTTTTGCAGCCTGAAAATGTAAACGTCAACATTACTCCCACAACAACAACGGTGCCTCGCCCAAGCGGGGGCCAAAAGGAGATTTCTGATGGCTAACGAACTCGTTGGCAAAGTCGCAGGCGTTACAGGGGCAGCATCGGGTATTGGCTTGGCGACTGTCGAAGCCATGATTACCGCCGGAGCTCGCGTGGTGTTGATTGATCGTGATGAGCCTGCACTGCAGCGCGCTTGTGACCGTCTCGGCAAAGCGGCTATTCCACTGGTGATTGACCTGTTGAATCCGCAGAGCTGTGCTTCTCTTCTGAGCGGCGTTTTGGATAAGGCAGGTCAGCTTGATATTTTCTATGCCAACGCCGGCAGCTACATTGGCGGTGATCTCATCGAGGCAGATGATGTCGGCATAGATCGTATGCTCAATCTCAACATCAACGCGGTCATGAAAAACATCCGTGATGTACTCCCCCACATGATCGAACGAGGGACTGGAGACATCGTCGTCACCGGTTCAGTGGCAGGTCACTTCCCCGTCTCTTGGGAGCCTGTATATGCTGCCTCCAAATGGGCTATCAATTGTTTTGTGCAGACGGTTCGGCGCCAGGTCAACAAACATGGCATTCGCGTTTCTGCGGTGTCGCCAGGGCCTGTGCTCAGCGCGCTACTCGCCGATTGGCCTGAAGAAAACCTGAAAAAAGCAAAAGAGAGTGGAAGTATTATCAACCCCTGTGAAGTGGCCGACGCAGTGATGTATATCCTGACCCGACCCCGTCATGTGACCATCCGCGACATGATCGTTCTGCCTTCTGCCTTCGACATGTAAAGACAGTGTTTGCAAGGTACCCGGTGCTGGACGCACCGGGTCATTTCTCGTTTACCTCGCCCCAACCCCCGTGGCATCGCGTGCAAACTGAAGCTACGCTTGGGGCAGCGAGCAGGTAATCCATGAGAATAATTAAAAGATGAAAACCTCAGCCAATGTGTTCGGTTTTGCAGTGAAAGTATTCAAGGCAGAGTGGCAAAACTTAGTGTTATGGGCGTACTTGCTATCGCCCTTGATCATTAGGCTGATTACAAATTATCAGTACTCACAAATTGATTTGCTGGCTTTTTATACCATGGGCATTTCATTGCTCTGGTTGTTGGCTATCAGGTTCGCCCCGGTCAGTCAGTTCAAACTTCATCTTATTCTGCTGCCGTTTTACCTGCTGGCCGCCGTCGATTTGTTTCTGGTGCTGAATTTCAATTCAAGACTGACGGCTGCCTATCTTTTTATCGGTATGACCAACTACCGGGAGGCGGACGATTTCTTGCCGACCTATTGGCAGCCCATCAGCTTCGTGCTTGTCACCTTTTTAATTTGCTACGGGGCCGGGCTGATAGGGCTGTACAAGCGTGATCAGTATACAAATAAAGGTATTTTTGTTTTGACCCTTTGTGCCTTGGTGTTGGGCTATGGGGCGTACTTTTACAAGACCGTGAAGGTCAACTCTCTGGGAGCACACGCGGTGCTTGATCTGGTTGCCAAGGATCAAAGCACGCCGGTAGGTTACTTGTCCCAGGCAGGCCTGACTGCGCATATATACGGTGAATCCAAAAAACTGATCAAGCAACGGCAGGCATCGGAAGTAAAGTTGATGACTGTGCCGACCAAGCCACCCATAGAAACCCTGGTCTTCGTGATCGGTGAATCGTCGCGACCGCATAATTGGTCGTTGTACGGCTACGACAAAAAAACTACACCAAACCTGGATAAGCAAACAGGCATCTTCAAGTTCAATCGTATGTGTACGACCGCCCCCTACACAGCCGTGGCGGTACCCTCGATGCTCAGCCTGGAGCCCATCTCGGATTGGGATTCGATTGCCTCGACCAAATCGCTGGTGGGTATCTATCGTGCAGCCGGGTACAAAACCTATTGGTTGTCGGTACAGGAGGTCGATAGCTTCGGCGGTATCATTCCGCAAATAGCTGCAGAGGCCAACCACCGTCAATACTTTGAAAGAAGCTTCGATGGTGCATTGATTCCTGCGTACGAGAAAATCCTGAGCAACGGGGCGGGAGAGAAGCAGGCCATATTCATTCACGTGAAAGGCAGTCATTTCGACTACTCGCGCCGATACCCGGATGACTTCAAGCTGTTCACGCCATCCTCCAATAGTGCCAAGGAAAAAATTACCGCAGAGTATGACAATACGGTGCTGTACACCGATTGGCTGCTAGGGACAATTATCGACAGGCTCAAACGTAGCGAGAAGCCCTCACTATTGTTCTATTCCTCGGATCATGGCGAAAACTTGTTGGACGATAACCGCGAGTTGTTAGGTCACGGCATGGGTAATGAGTATGATCTGCTGGTCTCGGCATTCATTTGGGCATCGGACAATGTCAGGAGTCAGCCGTCACTCAACCTTATGAAGCTGAAGGATAGAGAACATCAGAAAATCAGCATATCGTCGTTGTCTCATACGCTGCTCGGCGCTACCGGGGTTCTGACCGATAAGTACAAAAGCTCACATGATCTGTTGAGTGATGATTTTGTCACCTCGAGTTGTCCGCACTTACTCGCTGGCGTCTATGTGCCCAAATTTGATTTTGAACTGTTGAACAGTGCCCGGTGAACGTTGCGCGGGCGGACTGGGGCGAAGTCGTCCAGGACAAGGGAGAGGGTCCATGAGTCAAGCACCTGAATCGGCAGTACCGAATGTTCCATCCGTTGCGTTTGAAGGCGCTCAACTGCAAACCTTGCTGGATTTGATCAGTGACGGTATCTGGGATTGGAATGCCAATACGGGCTATGTCTATCGCAACCCTGGTTGGTACAAGATGCTTGGGTATTCCAGCCACTCCTTGGATAACTCGGTGTTCACCTGGGAGAGTGTGATTCATCCTGAAGACTACCCACGGGTGATGGAGCATTTCGAGGCTTATATCACGCAGCGCGCTGAGCAGTACAAGGTGCAATACCGCTGTAAATGCCGGGATGGCAGTTACCTATGGATCGAAGACAGCGGTCATATTATTGCGCGCAATGCCGACGGTTCAGTTGCGCGGATGCTCGGGGCTCATCGCAACATTGATGCCAGCAAGCGCCTGGTTCAGCAGTTGGAGCATCAGAACTCCTCGCTAGAGGCATTGGTGGCGGAGCGCACGCGCGAGTTGTCCTGGGTCAATCAACAATTGCAGCGTCAGCTGGACGAGAATCGTGACCTGGCTGAGCGTGATGCGCTGACCTTGATCGCCAACCGATATCGCCTGGAGAAAGTCCTGCAGCAGGAATGTCAACGCGCGCGGCGTTTTCGCCAGCCGTTGTCGCTGATTGTGATGGATGTGGATGATTTCAAGCCAATCAACGACCGTTACGGCCATGGCCGTGGCGACAGTGCGTTGATCGATATCGTCGGGCGAGTTCGAGAATGCCTGCACAGCACCGACTTGTTGGCCCGTTGGGGAGGGGATGAGTTTGTTGTGGTGATGGTCGACTCCTCGCTCGAGCAGGCTCGGCGATTGGCCGCCACCATTCGTCAGGCATTGGAACAGGCGCCCTCCGTGGGCGAGTACCCATTGACCATGAGCTATGGCGTGGTACAGCTTCAGGAGGGGGAAGACCACGCGCAAATACTGACACGCGCGGACCAAGCCTTGTACCGGGCAAAAGCGGCCGGCAAAAACAGGGTGTGTGAGTAGTTTCACCGCGATGTGCACAGGGTTCCAGGCTGTGCCTACCAGTTCTGGTTCAGAGGTAAAGGTCCGGTGTGCGCGGGAAACAACGGCAGGACTTCTTCGCCCAGCTCCTGGATTATTTCTTGCGCGGGACGCTGGGCCAGGTGAATGCCTAGCGCTGCATGGTTCACACCGGCATCGCGCCATTCACCGAGCAATTCAATCAAGCCCTTGCGTCCGGTGCGCAGCACATATCCACCGCGTAGTGGTGTACGTGGGAAGTTCGCGTCTTCATCCAGATCGATCCATTCATTGGTAACGTGAGGGCGAAAGCCCTGGTCCGGAATCTGGCTGCGCCAGGCCTGAATTTTTTCTGCAAGTTGCCGTGGACCCGAAGCTGAGTGGGTGGCTTGGGGGTAGGTCAGCCAACCGTCGGCATGCTCGGCCAGCCACGGCATTGATTGACGGGATGAGCCGGTGACAAGCAAGGGAATGTTGCCAGTAGCAGGCCTGGGTAGTAGCTGCGCGGCGCTGAGGTTGCCCAGTGATGAGGCGATGTTCGTTTGGGTGCCTTGCAGCAGTTGCCGAAAGTAATCCACCGCGTCGGCGAAACGTTCGCCGCGCTCGCTGTGCTCCAAACCATACGCGGGAAATTCCACGGGACGGTCGCCCGAGGCGATGCCCATGACCAGGCGCCCACCGCTGAGTTGGTCGATGGTCGACGCGGCCTTGGCCAGGTCGATAGGGTGGCGCAGGGAAAAGATCGCGCTGCCAGTGGCCAGGGCGATTCGTTTGGTCTTCGCGGCCAGGTAAGCCAGGTAGGTGAAGGGGTCAAAAACTTGCCCGGCATCGCCAAAGGACGGATCGAACAGCGGAACGTCCCGTACCCAGACGGCAGCGAACCCAAGGCGGTCGATTTCGCCGACAAGATCGGCCTGGCCCGCAAGTACGCTCAGGTCGCCCTGATAAAAGCGTAATGGCAGAAACATGCCCAGGGTCAGTTCACCTGCAGCGAACATTCGCTGGTAGCCAGGGTGCGCAACAAATGCCGGAGCGCTGGCGCCGCTGGTAGCAGGGGTATTGCCGATTACAGTGTGGTTCATGCCGATGCTCTCCAGATGAATGTCACGGACCGGTTGCCGGTAGCGGCAAGCTGATGCCGCGCTGCACGGCGGGCCGTAGCTCCATGCGCTCATACCAGGCGTTCAGGTGTTTGAAACGACTGAAGTCGAAGTCGATGATGTGTGCGATGTGCATCCATCCGAAGGTGGCAATGTCGGCGATGCTGTACTCCTGGCCGGCCAGCCAGCGGTTGTGCGCCAACTGGTCGTTCAGGGTGGCGAAGGTCTCTTCCGTGAGGCGTCGATAGCGTTCGATAGCGGACTGGAGGGGAGGGTGCTCGAACAATTCGAAATGCACGCGTTGACCGAGAATCGGCCCCATGCTCGAGGCGTGGAACATCAGCCATTTGATAGCCGCCCAGCGCGAGGTCGGATCGCTTGGCAGCAGTCGACCGGTTTTTTCTGCCAGGTACAGCAGGATCGCCGCGGACTCGAAAAGGGTGATGCCCGAGTGCTGGTCCACCAGCACGGGAATGCGCGCATGCGGATTGAGTTGAAGAAACGCAGGGTCATGATGCTCGCCCTGATCGATGTGGACATGCTTGAGTGCGTAGGGCAAGCCGAGTTCTTCAAGGGCGATGGTGATTTTGAAGCCATTAGGTGAGCTATCGGTGTAAAGCGTCAGTGTGGGGTCGTTCATCGTTCGCTTCCTGCGCTGCATGGGCTATTCAGTTGATGTCGTGGCCTCTATCCTAGTGAGCAGCGGTAGGCTTGAAAAACGATGATTTCTCTTCTGTGGATTTAGAATTTCTAACCTGAGGTTGGCCTGTGGGAGCCGTTTTACCGTTGTTGGCATTGCGTGCCTTTACCGAAACCGGACGGCTGGGCAGCCTGAAGGCGGCGGCCGAACGCTTGGGCGTGACCCCAGGAGCGATCAGCCAGCAGATACGTTTGCTGGAGGAACGCGTCGGGGTTGTGCTGTTTGTGCGTGGTCATCACGGCGTCCATCTCACCGAGGCAGGAGCGCGGGTACACGCCAGTCTGCTGCGTGGTTTTGATCTGATTGAGAAGTCCTATTCGACGCTGGAAAACTTCTCGGTAGAAAAAACGCTGACAATCAGCACAGTACCTTCGTTTGCAGCGTCCTGGCTGGTGCCGAGGATCGGCGCTTTCAGTGCCCTGCATCCGCACATTGAGGTGCGTGTCGAAGCGTCGGCCAAGCTTGTGGACTTTAATCGCGACCGCGTGGATATCGCCCTGCGTCATGGCCTTGGCAGCTACGCAGGGCTTGAGTCGATTCGGTTGATGGCGCCGGTACTCTTGCCGGTGGCAAGTCCACAATTGCTGGCCCAGGGCCCGGCTATCAATGAGCCGGTTGATTGTCTGGATTACCCGCTACTGCAAGACAGTGATCGTGCCGATTGGCCGCTGTGGTTGCAGGCCCATGGGGCGCAGGCAGGCGACGAGGCGCAGCGCGGGATGAGCTTCGAAGACGACCTGCTGCTGCTGCGCGCGGCGGCGGCGGGCCAGGGCATCGCGCTGGTCCAGGATACGCATGCTCAGGACGATATCGACTCCGGCAGGTTGATCGTCGCGCTGGACAAGCCCTGGCCTTCGCGCTTCGCTTACTACCTGGTCGGTCGTCCCGACATCTTGCAGCGTCCTGAAGTGCAGGCATTCGTCAACTGGATCAAGGCTCAAGTGCAAAGTCTGCCTGTGCGTTGAACCAGGGTAGAGGCAAAAAAATACCCGCTGCGCGCTCGCACAGCGGGTCAAATCGGCCTTGGCCGCTTCAGTGTGTTACAGGTTACAGATGCAGGGCGTGACCAAGCGCCCGCAATGCCGCTTCCTGGACGGCTTCGCCCAGGGTTGGGTGGGCATGGATAGTGCCCGCCACGTCTTCCAGGCGTGCGCCCATTTCCAGTGATTGCGCAAAGGCCGTCGACAACTCCGAGACGCCGACACCGACAGCTTGCCAGCCCAGGATCAAGTGATTGTCACGACGGGCGACGACACGGACGAAGCCGCTTTTCGATTCCAGGGTCATGGCCCGGCCGTTGGCGGCAAAGGGGAATTGCGCGACGATGCAGTCCAGGCCTTCCTCTTCGACAGCGTCCGGGGTCTTGCCGACCACCACCAGTTCCGGGTCGGTGAAGCACACGGCGGCAATCGCAGTGGGTTCAAAGCGACGGGCTTTTCCGGCGATGATTTCGGCAACCATTTCGCCCTGGGCCATGGCGCGATGAGCAAGCATCGGTTCGCCGCTCAGGTCACCGATGGCCCAGACGTTGCGCATGCTGGTCTGGCAACGTTCATCGACGGCGACCGCTGCACCGTTCATTTTCAGCCCCAGGTTTTCCAGGTTGAAACCTTGGGTACGAGGCTTGCGACCCACGGCGACCAACACCTGATCGGTTGCAATCTGCAGCATTGCGCCCGCTGGATCACGCACTTGCAGCAGCTTGTTGTCGGCGTCGAAGCCTTCAACACTGTGCTTGAGGTAAAGGGTGATACCGAGTTTCTTGATCGACTCGGCGACCGGCGCCGTCAGCTCGCTGTCGTAGGTTGGCAGAATCCGCTCGCGGGCTTCGACCACACTGACGTCCACGCCGAGTTTGCTGTAGGCGATTCCCAGTTCCAGGCCAATGTAGCCGCCGCCAACCACCGTCAGGCGTTGGGGCAAGGCGTTGGGAGCCAGCGCTTCGGTAGATGAGATAACCACGCCACCCAAAGGCAGCATCGGCAATTCGACCGTGCTGGAGCCGGTTGCCAGCAACATGTGCTCACACTGGATACGTTGGCCATCGACCTCAACACTTTTGCCATCGAGGATTTTTGCCCAGCCGTGGATCACCTTGACCCCGTGCTTTTTCAGCAGGGCAGCAACACCGCTGGTAAGACGATCGACAATGCCGTCTTTCCAGGCCACGCTCTGAGCGATGTCCAGGCTAGGCGGCGCAACCTTGATGCCCAGGTTCGAATGCTGGCTGTGCTGGCGAGTCTGGTGGAACTGCTCGGCAACGTGGATCAGCGCCTTGGAGGGAATGCAGCCCACGTTCAGGCAAGTACCGCCAAGGGCCTGACCCTCGACCAGAATGGTCGGAATGCCAAGTTGGCCTGCGCGGATGGCTGCGACGTAGCCGCCGGGACCGCCACCGATGATCAGCAAGGTGGTGTTTTGAGTCTGTTGCATGGTTACTCCACAAACAGGCTGGCAGGTTGTTCGAGCAGGCCGCGAATGGCCTGGATGAAGAGTGCCGCGTCCATGCCATCGACCACGCGGTGATCGAACGAACTGGAGAGGTTCATCATCTTGCGAATAACGATCTGGCCGTTAATCACCATTGGCCGCTCGACCATGCGGTTGACGCCGACAATGGCGACCTCGGGGGTGTTGACCACGGGGGTGGAAACAATACCGCCCAAGGCACCCAGGCTGGTCAGGGTAATGGTCGAACCCGACAGCTCTTCTCGGCTGGCCTTGTTGCCGCGAGCCGCGTTGGCCAGGCGCACGATTTCACCTGCGTTGTTCCACAGGCTGCCGGCCTCGGCATTGCGTAGCACCGGCACCATCAGGCCGTTGTCGCCCTGAGTGGCAATACCGACATGCACCGCGCCGTGGCGGGTGATGACCTGGGCTTCGTCGTCGTAGGTGGCGTTGATCTGCGGGAATTCACGCAAGGCCACGACCATCGCGCGCACCAGGAACGGCAGCAGGGTCAGTTTGCCGCGGCTGTCGCCCCACTTCTTGTTCAGGTGTACACGCAGCTCTTCGAGTGCGGTGACGTCGATCTCTTCGACATAACTGAAATGCGCAACGCGGCGCTTGGCATCCTGCATGCGCTGGGCGATTTTGCGGCGCAGGCCGATGACCGGGATCTGTTCGCTGTCGGTGCGTTTGCTGTAGCCGGCAGATGCACCTTGGGTACTCTGGGTCGGCTTGGTCAGGAACGCGTCGAGGTCTTCATGCAGGATACGTCCGGCCGGGCCGCTGCCGTGGACGAAGCGCAGTTCGATACCGGCATCCAGGGCACGCTTGCGGATGGCGGGGGAGGCCAATGGGCGCTCGCCGGCCGCGCGCGGGACGATCGGGCTGGGCTGATGTGCCGAAGGGGCGGGTGGTGTGGGCTTGCTGGCTTCTTCGCGGGGCAAGCTTGCGCCCACAGGTTCTGCAACAGGTGGTGCAGGTGTGGGTTCAGCAGCTTTGCTGGCGCCTTCCTGGTGATTGCCGGCGCCTTCTACCTCGATGCGGATCAGCTCGCTGCCGACGGCCATGACCTCGCCGGGCTGACCGCCCAGGGCCAGTACCTTACCGCTTACCGGCGAGGGAATTTCCACCGTGGCTTTGTCGGTCATGACATCGGCCACGACCTGATCTTCGGTGACGGTATCACCGACCTTGACGAACCATTCCACCAGCTCGACCTGTGCGATGCCTTCACCGATATCCGGCATCTTGATGACGTGTGTGCCCATTCAGACCTCCATTACCCGTTTCAATGCCGCGCCTACCCGTGAAGGGCCTGGGAAATACGCCCATTCCTGCGCGTGCGGGTAGGGGGTGTCCCAACCGGTCACGCGTTCGATCGGGGCTTCTAGATGATGGAAGCAGTGTTCCTGGACCAGCGAGATCAACTCGGCGCCAAAACCGCAGGTGCGGGTGGCTTCGTGCACGACTACGCAGCGACCGGTCTTTTTCACCGAGGCAACGATGGTCTCCAGATCCAGCGGCCACAGGCTGCGCAGATCGATGACTTCAGCGTCGACGCCGCTTTCTTCGGCAGCCACTTGTGAGACGTACACGGTGGTGCCATAGGTCAGGACAGTTACATCGTTGCCGGGGCGAGTGATGGCCGCCTTGTCCAGCGGAACGGTGTAATAGCCATCAGGAACGGCGGCGGCAGGGTGTTTTGACCATGGCGTTACCGGGCGGTCGTGGTGGCCGTCGAAAGGGCCGTTGTACAGGCGCTTGGGCTCCAGGAAAATCACCGGATCGTCATTCTCGATCGAGGCGATCAACAGACCTTTGGCGTCGTAGGGATTCGAAGGCATCACTGTGCGCAGGCCGCAGACCTGGGTGAACATTGCCTCGGGACTCTGGCTGTGGGTCTGGCCGCCATAAATACCGCCGCCGCAAGGCATGCGCAACGTCAGCGGGGCGATGAACTCGCCAGCCGAGCGATAACGCAGGCGCGCCATTTCCGAGACGATCTGGTCGGAGGCGGGGTAGAAGTAGTCGGCGAATTGAATCTCGACCACCGGGCGCAGGCCATAGGCACCCATGCCCACGGCGGTGCCGACGATGCCGCTCTCGGAGATCGGTGCGTCGAACACCCGCGACTTGCCATATTTGCTCTGCAGGCCTTCGGTGCAGCGGAACACGCCGCCAAAGTAGCCTACGTCCTGGCCGTAGACGACCACGTTGTCATCGCGCTCAAGCATGATGTCCATGGCCGAGCGCAGGGCCTGGATCATGGTCATGGTAGTCGTCGCCATGGCGGTTTCCAACTGGATGGTGGTGTTGTGATCGTTCATGTCAGATCCCCAGTTCCTGGCGCTGCCGGCGCAGGTGCTCCGGCATCTCCTTGTAGACGTCTTCGAACATGGAGGCAGGGCTTGGCATCTGGCCGCCGGCCAGGGTGCCGTATTGCTCGGCTTCTTTCTGCGCCTTGATGATCTCGGCCTCGAGCTCGGCGGTAACCGCCTGGTGCTCTTCCTCGGACCAGTGGCCGATGGCGATCAGGTGCTGTTTGAGCCGGACAATCGGGTCGCCCAGCGGGAAGTGGTTCCAGTCGTCTGCCGGGCGATACTTGGACGGATCGTCCGAGGTCGAGTGTGGACCGGCACGGTAGGTGACCCACTCGATCAGGCTTGGGCCCAGGCCGCGGCGGGCGCGTTCGGCAGCCCAGCGCGAAGCGGCGTAGACGGCGATGAAGTCGTTGCCGTCGACCCGTAGCGAAGCAATGCCACAACCGACGCCACGACCGGCGAAAGTGGTCGATTCGCCACCGGCGATGGCCTGGAAGGTGGAGATTGCCCACTGGTTGTTGACCACGTTGAGGATCACCGGCGCGCGGTAGACGTGGGCGAACGTCAAGGCAGTGTGGAAGTCGGATTCGGCGGTTGCGCCGTCACCGATCCAGGCCGAGGCAATCTTGGTGTCACCTTTGATCGCCGAGGCCATGGCCCAACCCACAGCTTGTACGAACTGGGTGGCCAGGTTGCCGCTGATGCTGAAGAAACCAGCTTCGCGGACCGAATACATGATCGGCAATTGACGGCCCTTGAGCGGATCACGCTCGTTGGACAGCAATTGGCAGATCATCTCGACCAGCGACACATCGCGGGCCATGAGAATGCTTTGTTGACGGTAGGTGGGGAAGCACATGTCCGTACGGTTGAGGGCCATGGCCTGACCGCTGCCGATGGCTTCCTCACCCAGGCTCTGCATGTAGAAGGACATTTTCTTCTGGCGCTGGGCAACCACCATGCGGCTGTCGAACAGCCGGGTCTTGAGCATGTTGCGCATGCCCTGACGCAGGATTTGCGGGCTGATGTCCTCGGCCCACGGGCCCAGGGCATTGCCTTTGTCGTCCAGTACCCGGATCAGGCTATAGGCGATATCCGCGGTTTCGGCCGCGTCTACATCGACGGGAGGTTTACGGACCTTGCCGGCATCGTTCAGACGCAGGTAGGAGAAATCAGTCTGGCAGCCTGGCCGGCCGGTAGGCTCGGGCACATGCAGACGCAGGGGGGCGTACTCGTTCATGCTTTTTTACGCTCGCTCTGTCTTGTGTTTTTGTTGAGCTTTGAAGCGGTCGCTACTGAAACCCCGGCTTGTGACTAGGGAGTCAGTCTTGTCCTACATCATATTCGGGCGCCTGAAGAATATTTCTCTCAAGTTCATTGCCTTTGTTCCAGCTTGCGGATAAACATTCCTTATAAAGACAAAAAACAGGTGAAATTGTCTCATGCGTAAACTGGATCGCACTGATATCGGTATTCTCAACAGTCTTCAGGAAAATGCCCGGATCACTAACGCCGAACTCGCGCGCTCGGTAAACCTGTCGCCCACCCCGTGCTTCAACCGGGTAAAGGCCATGGAAGAACTGGGAGTCATTCGTCAGCAAGTGACCCTGCTGGCGCCGGAAGTGTTGGGTCTGGACGTTAATGTGTTTATTCATGTCAGCCTCGAAAAGCAGGTGGAGCAATCACTGCATCGCTTTGAAGAAGAAATTGCCGAGCGTCCGGAGGTCATGGAGTGCTATCTGATGACAGGTGATCCGGATTACCTGTTGCGGGTGCTGCTGCCGAGTATTCAGGCCCTGGAGCGCTTTCTGGATTACCTGACGCGCTTGCCTGGGGTAGCCAATATTCGCTCCAGCTTTGCCTTGAAGCAGGTGCGCTACAAAACCGCGCTGCCATTGCCGGCCAATGGCCTGACCTTGCCGGGGTGATTGCAAAGGCTATCGCCGGGCAAGCGCGCTGCTGCTGGTGCTGCTGTGCCTGTAGGAAATTTCGATCAGCCCCGTTCTGAGTGCTTGAAATTCCGAACGCAGCGCGCCTATGTTGTAGTCATCGCCTTTACCGGCATGCGACAACATTAAGGATAGTGTCATGACGACCAGTGGCCAGTGCTCCCTCGCCGAACGATTGACGGGCATTGATGAAATCGAGTGCATCACGCCGGATCTCAACGGTGTGCCCCGCGGCAAGGTAATGACGGCTGAAGGTTTTCTCGAGGGACGCCGATTGCAGATGGCCCGTGGCGTGCTGCTGCAGTGCATCATGGGTGGCTACCCGCCGGCACGTTTCTACGGCAGCGACGATGGTGACCTGGCGCTGGTTGCCGATGATCGCCACATTCATCGCTTGCCCTGGAGTGACGAGCCCCGCGCCTTGGCGATCTGTGATGCGGTGGAGCTGACCGGCGCCAGTTCCGGGTTGTCTACACGGGGTCTGCTCAAGGCGGTGATCGCCCGTTATGCTGCCCTTGGGCTGGCACCGGTGGTAGCGACTGAGCTCGAATTCTTTGTTTTCGCCCCCAACAGTGATCCTGACCAGGCGTTTCTCCCGCCGCTGGGCAAGGACGGTCGTCGCGAAGAAGGGCAGTCGGCCTTCAGCGTCAGTTCCAATAATGGCCTGCGTCCGTTCTTCAATGAGGTGTACCGTTGCATGGAAGCGCTGGGACTGCCGCGCGACACTTTCATGCATGAAATGGGCGTCAGTCAGTTCGAGATCAACCTGTTGCACGGTGATCCCTTGCTGTTGGCCGACCAGACGCTGCTGTTCAAACACCTACTCAAGGAGGTTGCGCTCAAGCATGGTCTGATCGTGGTGTGCATGGCCAAACCTCTGGCGCATACGCCGGGAAGCTCCATGCATATTCATCAGAGCCTGGTGCAGATCAGCGATGGCCATAACGTGTTCAGCGATGCCGACGGCGCGCCGACTGCTACCTTCCGACATTTCATCGGTGGTTTGCAGGCCTGTATGGCGGACTTCACCGCGTTGTTCGCGCCCAACGTCAATTCCTATCAGCGCCTCTGCCATCCCTACGCCTCACCCAACAATGCCTGCTGGTCAGAGGATAATCGTGCTGCCGGTTTGCGTATCCCGGCCAGTTCGCCGGTGGCGCGGCGGGTAGAAAACCGCTTGCCTGGTGCCGACACCAACCCTTATCTGGCCATTGCTGCCAGCCTTGCTGCCGGCCTGCATGGCATCGAACAGCAGCTTGAACCTACAGCAGCGATCCAGGGTGAGTTCCAGGTGCCGGATCATTTGAGCCTTCCCTGTACCTTGCATGCGGCCCTTGAGCGTCTGAAGCGCAGCGAGCTTGCTCGGGAACTGTTCGGCAACGAATTCATCGAAGGCTACATCGCTACCAAGAGCATGGAGCTGACCAGTTTCTTTGATGAAATTACCCCCTGGGAGCGTCGAGTGCTGGCGGCACAGGCGTAGGTTTTTTTCACTCCCGGGACCTGCAGTACCGCTATTTTCACTTATGCTTTCATGCAGTTTTTCCACCTGCTCAAGGGGCCGTTCGGGACGCTGATGCGACAGATCTGGAAGTCTTTTCGCGCGCTGTATTTTGCTGCGCTGATGATGTTGATTGGTTCCGGCTTGTTGAGTACTTACCTGGCCCTGCGCCTGGCTGCCGACCATGTCGACAGCCTCTGGGTGGGTGCGTTGATGGCGGCCAACTATTTTGGCCTGGCCCTGGGTGGCAAGATCGGTCACCGCCTGATTGCCCGGGTCGGGCATATACGCGCGTACGCTACCTGTGCCGGTATCGTCGGCGCGGCAGTGCTTGGCCATGGCCTGGTCAGTTGGTTGCCGGCATGGCTGTTCCTGCGGGTTATCGTCGGCCTGGGCATGATGTGCCAGTACATGGTCATCGAAAGCTGGCTTAACGAGCAGGCCGATGCCAAGCAGCGGGGCGCAGTGTTCAGTGGCTACATGATTGCTTCGTACCTGGGGCTGGTGCTCGGCCAACTGATACTGGTTGCCCACCCGCAACTGGGACCAGAGCTGTTGATGCTGGTAGCGATGTGCTTTGCCTTGTGCCTGGTGCCGGTGGCGATGACTCGCCGCATTCACCCGGCACCTTTGCGCCCTGCGCCAATGGAGCCGCGCTTCTTTATCAAACGGGTGCCTCAATCCTTGAGTACGGTGCTCGGCTCGGGCCTGATCGTCGGTTCGTTCTACGGTCTTGCACCGTTGTACGCGGCCAAGCAGGGGTTGAGCACTGAATACATCGGTCTGTTCATGGGCTGCTGTATTTTCGCCGGTCTGCTGGTGCAGTGGCCTTTGGGTTGGTTGTCCGATCGCTATGACCGTGCCGTATTGATCCGCAGCGTGGCGGTGGGCCTGGCGATTGCGGCATTGCCCCTGGCGATCATGCCGACCGTGCCAATCGTGGTGCTGTTTGCTGCGGGCT
The DNA here is from genome assembly GCF_036324085.1 of Pseudomonas auratipiscis. Taxonomy (NCBI): domain Bacteria; kingdom Pseudomonadati; phylum Pseudomonadota; class Gammaproteobacteria; order Pseudomonadales; family Pseudomonadaceae; genus Pseudomonas; species Pseudomonas auratipiscis. The sequence continues at coordinate 102,627 of NZ_JAZDCU010000019.1, read as the reverse complement.
TTATCGTGTCGTTGCTGCAGTTTTGCCTGTATCCCCTGGCGGTGGCTTTTTCCAACGACCATGTGGAAAGCGAGCGGCGCGTTTCGCTGACCGCCATGCTCTTGGTGACCTATGGCGTTGGCGCCAGTATTGGGCCGCTGGCAGCGGGGGTGATGATGAAGATGTTCGGCACCCAGATGCTCTATGCCTTCTTTGTCTTTTTTGCCCTGGTGCTGGTATGGCGGATCCGGCCTAAGGCGGTTACAGGTTTGCATCAGGTCGACGATGCACCGCTCAATCACGTGGCCATGCCGGCAGCCGGCTCGCCGCTATCGGCGGCGCTCGACCCGCGGGTCGATGAGCAAGTGGTGCAGGATCAGATGCAGGCGCCGGTGGCGGCTGAAGATACTGAACAGGAAGACGCCAGCGTCGAGGCAGACGATGTCGCAGGCGGGGGAGTGGGGAAGCCGGCGTCGCTATGAAGTCTTGCGTGGGGCAAGCCGTCTCTACCGGATCCGGTAGGCGCGGACTTGCCCCGCGATACACTCAGTAATCGTCTTTATCGAACCGACGCGCTTCGCGCTGTAGCTGGTAGACGAAGGTTTCGATCTTGCGCTGCATCTGCCCGTTCAGGTTGTGAAAGCGCACACCGGCGAACGTGGTGTTGAAACGCTCTTCAAAATGCAGGTGGCGCAGTTCGACTTCCACCTGGGACAAGCCCAGCGGAGCGCCGGAAGCGAATTTTTCGTACACCTGACCCAGTTGCAGGCGTTCTTCGACATTGCCTTCAAAGCGCAGCTTGCAACCTGTGGCGGAAATATCCAGCAGTTTGCCACGCAACTCGCCATTGCCCTTGAGCTTGTCACCATCGAGCTTGATGTCGACCAGTTGCGACAGCTTCAAGGCGGCACGGAAGGCATTGCGACGTTGGTGATAGGCCACTTCGGTGGGCAGTTCACCGTGGTAGCAACGATGACCGTTGGCTTCGCTGATGCTCAATGGGGTGTTGCATTCCCAGGCAATGCGCACGCCTTCATGAAAACCCTCGATCCGGAACGGTTCGCCGTTTTCAAGGTAGCGCTCACCGTCGCGGGGGACCATCTCATCGAGTCCCAGACGGTTGTTTTCGCGGTCGACTTCGACGACATAGCTCTGGAAACGCTGGCTACGTTCGTGGAAGGTGATGATCAGCGGGTCATGGCTCTCTTGCAGCGACCGCAAGTTGGCGGCAATTTCCAAAGGCGTGCGAAGTACCTTTGGAGGCTGCGGAGCTTCTGCTTCATTGAACACGGGTAATCAATCTCCAGGCAAGACGGCACACGCAAGTAACAGCATTTTGCCAGTATGTTCTGTACCTTGATACAGGGAATTAAACCTGGCTGAGCGCCCGCGGCTTGGCGAGGGGCGAGGTCGACCCACGGGCGTTGTACAGCGAAGGTGATTCGCCGCCCATGAGGATTCTGATCTGATTGGCTGTGCTGCTCTGCTGAAGCTGGATCGAGCGGCCGTTGCGCTCGTTGACTGCCTGACAGTCGGCAAGCAGCTTGCCCAGTGTATCCAGTTGCTGCAACAGGCGTTCGCCAAGGTGGGACTGGCTGGCCAGTTGCGCAACACCTTCACGGTCCTGACTCAAGCCAAGGCTGGCAAGCAGCTCACTGCGGCGTCGACCTTGCTGATCGAGAAGGATCACCAACGATTGCTTGCGTGCCAGAAGGTTTTCCAGCAGCGGCATATCGCGGCCGAGCAGGGCAATTGCTTCTGTCTCCAGCAACTCCAGCAGTTGTTGCGCTGGAGCAAGGTCGTCTTCGATCAATTGCAGCAAGGTAGTGTCGTGCATGGCTGGCTCTTTGGTTCAAGCGTCCTGAAGTCAGCGCGCCAGAGGCTAGCGCTGGGCTTCGAAATTAAGCAGTTTGCTGGCGACGCGGTTGCTGTCGACCTGGTAGCTGCCGTCGGCGATAGCCTGCTTCAACTCCGCCACGCGGGCGCTGTTGACAACCGGCTGGTCGCGCAGCTTGTCGCTGACCTTCTGCAACTGCTGGGCCTCATGGCTCAGGTGTACGGTTTCCCCGCTGGTGCTGCTGGTGGCGACAGGGTCGGCCTTGGCTGCTGCGGCGCCGGTGCTTTCCTGGCTGTTGCCAGGACGCGCGCCGGTAACCGACGGGGAATTATTCAAACGACTGAAGTCGATGACCATGATCAGAAAACCTCTGGGTATATGGACGCTTGCCTTGTTTTCGGCCGACCCGGAAAAAACTTTAGGCGCAATTGTTCCACATCATGCGCAATGCATTTTGGGCACCCAATGGGACACAGTTTAGGAAAAGCAGTTCCTGATCGCCAGCGTTAGTCGTTGTTTGCTCGCTTACATCGCTACTTCGACCTGGCCCGGCCCGGTAACCCTGGCCTTGACCACCCGTTTGGAATTCAGATTGCGTACTCGGATCTGTTCGCTCTGGCCGCCCTTGCTCAGGGCTTCGCCCGGCATACGTACACTCAAGGTACCACTGCGCGCGGTAATAACCACTTGGTCACCTTTGCGAACCACTTCTGCCTGTTCCAGATGTTGAGGCGTCAGCACCTGATCCATGACCGTTGGTCGGATTACCTTGAGACCGATGGCCTGATCCAGACTGCTCAAGAAACCCTGGTTGAGCAGCCCTACGTCGCGTTCGCGCAGGCTGACGTCCTGCTCACTGACGATGCTTTCGCGCTTCAGCGGTCGCACTACCGTCACTACATGACGAAAAAGACGTACCTGGGCGGGCACGAACACCGTCCAAGGTGAGCTACCTTCGCAACGAACCCTGATCGTCACGCGACCTATGGGCTGCGCCGGGCTTTCCAGGCTTGCATCCAGCTGGCGGTCGCACAGCGGCATGCGCAGGCGCGGGTCGAGGTTGTTGACCTGGATCTCGTAGCGTCCTTCGGTCTGGCTGCTGGCCAGGTAGTCTTCCACGGTGAATTCAAGAAACCCTTGGGTGACGCCGATAAGTTGTTCAGGCAGGGTGAAAGTGTCAGCCAGGAGTCGACCGCCAGGTGCCAGCAGGCACAGCGCAGCCAAATAGCTTGGCAGCAGGCGAGTCAGGCGTCGGGAAAATGGCGTTTTCATATTCATACGATTGAAATAGCAAAGCGCGTGCCGAGACTGGGTACGAAGTTCGAAGCGTTTGGTGAAGGAGTCTGGCATGGCTGGTGTAATGGATTCGGTGAACCAGCGCACGCAACTGGTGGGGCAGAATCGCCTGGAGCTGCTGTTGTTTCGCCTCAATGGCGAGCAGCTCTACGGGATCAACGTGTTCAAGGTGCGGGAGGTGTTGCAATGCCCACCCCTGACGGTGATGCCCAAGTCCAATCCGGTGGTGCGCGGTGTAGCGAATATTCGCGGGGCAACCATCCCGATCCTCGATCTGGCGATGGCGACCGGTATGCCCGGTCTGAGTGAAGATGTCAGCAAGAGCTTCGTTATCATCACGGAGTACAACACCAAGACCCAGGGTTTCCTGGTGCACTCGGTGGAGCGCATCGTCAATATGAACTGGGAAGAGATTCATCCGCCACCCAAGGGCACCGGTCGCGACCATTACCTGACCGCGGTGACACGGGTCGACAACAAAATGGTCGAGATCATCGACGTGGAGAAAATCCTCGCCGAAGTGGCGCCGACCTCCGAGTCCATCTCGGCTGGCGTGGTCGATGCCGAGGTGCAGGACAAGGCCGTATTGCTGCGCGTGTTGACGGTCGACGATTCGTCGGTTGCGCGCAAGCAGGTCAGTCGCTGCCTGCAGACGGTCGGCGTGGAAGTGGTAGCGCTCAACGATGGTCGCCAGGCGCTGCAGTACCTGCGCAATCTGGTGGAGGAGGGCAAGCGTCCGGAAGAAGAATTCTTGATGATGATTTCCGATATCGAGATGCCGGAGATGGACGGTTACACCCTGACAGCCGAGATTCGCAGCGACCCGCGCATGCAAAAACTGCACATCATCCTGCATACTTCGCTTTCCGGCGTGTTCAACCAGGCGATGGTCAAGAAGGTCGGGGCCGATGATTTCCTGGCCAAGTTCAAGCCGGACGACCTCGCCCAGCGCGTCGTCGATCGCATCAAGGCCACGCACTAACGGTCGGGGGTTCAGCCCCTGGCGGTTCACACGATTTAAGAGGCTGTACCATTGTCTACGGGTAATTTGGATTTCGAACAGTTCCGGGTCTTCCTGGAAAAAGCCTGTGGCATCCTGCTGGGCGAAAATAAGCAGTACCTGGTCTCCAGCCGTCTCAACAAGCTGATGGAGCAGCAGGGCATCAAGTCCCTGACCGAGCTGGTACAGCGTATTCAGAGCCAGCCGCGCAGTGGTTTGCGCGAGCAGGTGGTAGATGCCATGACCACCAACGAGACCCTGTGGTTTCGCGACACCTATCCCTTCGAAGTGCTGAAGAACAAGGTGCTGCCTGAGCAGATCAAGGCCAACCCCGGGCAGCGTCTGCGCATCTGGTCGGCTGCCTGTTCCTCGGGCCAGGAGCCGTATTCCATTTCGATGGCGATCGATGAGTTCGAGCGCAGCAACATTGGTCAGTTGAAGATGGGCGCGCAAATCGTTGCCACCGACCTGTCCGGAACCATGCTCACCAACTGCAAGTCAGGTGAGTACGACAGCCTGGCCATTGCCCGCGGTTTGTCCCAGGAGCGCCTGCAGCGCTACTTCGACGTCAAGGCACCCGGTCGCTGGGCGGTGAAGGCGCCGATTCGTAGTCGCGTGGAGTTCCGTTCGTTCAACTTGCTCGACAGCTACGCGAGCCTGGGCAAGTTCGACATCGTGTTCTGCCGCAACGTGTTGATCTATTTCTCGGCACAGGTCAAAAAAGACATCCTGCTGCGTATCCACAGCACGCTCAAGCCGGGCGGCTACTTGTTCCTTGGCGCCTCGGAAGCACTCAACGGCTTGCCGGATCACTATCAGATGGTCCAGTGCAGTCCTGGCATCATTTACCAAGCCAAATAAACACCTCCCCTGCGGAGGTAGGCATTGCCGCTTTGCTGGCGCCCGGCGGTAATCCTTTGCCGCTTTTCTGGCATTGCCGCCAGCGACAAAGCGCTAAAAGCCCCGTATTTACGGGGTTTTGTTTTTTGGCATGGCTCTTGCTCTAGCTCAGTCAACGAAAAACCTTCGAAGGTTTCCCCGACATGAGCATCAGTTTCGATAAAGCGCTCGGCATTCACGAAAAGGCATTGGGCTTTCGCGCCCAGCGTGCCGAAGTGCTGGCCAACAATATCGCCAACGCCGACACGCCAAACTACAAGGCGCGCGACCTGGACTTCGCATCGGTCCTCGCCGCCCAGGCCGAGAAGACCAGCAAAGGCCACTTCGCACTGGATCGTACCAACACCCGTCATATCGAGGCTGAAGGCCTGAGTATGGGTGACGAGACGCTGCAGTACCGCACGCCGATGCAGCCCTCGATCGATCAGAATACCGTCGATGCCCAGCTCGAGCAGTCGAGCTATGCGGAAAATGCCGTGGGTTTCCAGGCCAGCTTCACGCTGCTCAACAGTAAATTCAAAGGGCTGGTATCAGCCCTGCGCGGAGAGTAAGTCATGTCCCTCGCCAGTGTATTCAACATTGCCGGTAGCGGCATGAGTGCCCAGACCACGCGTCTGAATACCGTCGCTTCGAACATTGCCAACGCCGAGACGGTCTCTTCGAGCATCGATCAGACCTACCGTGCCCGTCATCCGGTTTTTGCCACCACCTTCCAGCAAGCGCAGGGCGGTGTGGGTCAGTCGCTGTTTCAGGATCAGGGCGAAGCCGGTCAAGGTGTTCAGGTGCTCGGCGTGGTGGAGGATCAAAGCAACCTTGAGGCGCGCTACGAGCCCAACCATCCAGCAGCGAACAAGGACGGTTACGTTTACTACCCGAACGTCAACGTGGTCGAGGAAATGGCCGACATGATTTCTGCCAGCCGCTCGTTCCAGACCAACGCCGAGCTGATGAATACGGCCAAGTCCATGATGCAGAAGGTTCTGACCCTGGGTCAGTGACAGGAGTAGCCGTATGACCACCACCAATTCCACCGCCGGTGTCAGCAACGCGGTACTGCAGTCGCTGCAAAAGCCTGAAGCCAACAGCAATGCCAAGACCGGTAATGCTGGCAGCGCGCTGGGCAAAGATGCGTTCCTGCAGTTGCTGGTCACCCAGATGAAGCACCAGAACCCGCTCGATCCTCAGGAAAACGGCGAGTTCGTCGCGCAGTTGGCGCAGTTCAGCAGCCTGGAAGGCATGCAGACGCTCAACGATTCGGTCGCCACCATCGGCGGCGCCTTCCTCTCTTCCATTGCCCTGCAGGCGTCTTCGCTGGTGGGTCGCAATGTTGTGGTCGAAACCGACAAGTCGGTCGTCGATACCAGCAAAGAGATGAAGGGTTCGATCAACCTGACCTCATCCAGCACGCTGACCACTGTCGGTATCTACGACAGCGAGGGCGAGCTGGTGCGCACCCTGGATCTGGGCAGCCAGAAGGGTGGCAAAGTGGACTTCACCTGGGACGGCAAGGATAGCGACGGTGAGATTGCTCCTGCTGGTACCTACACCTTCAAAGCCTCGGGCACCATCGATGGAACCGCCAAAGCCATGACGACCAATCTGCCGGCCTCGGTCAGCAGCGTGACCATGGGTGGCAATGGTTCGGAGATGATGCTGAATCTGGCGGGGCTGGGCAGCATCGCGCTGTCGAAAATTCAATCTATTGGAATCTAGGGCCGATAACGCGGCAGGAGTGAGCACATGTCTTTCAATATCGGCCTTAGCGGTCTTTATGCAGCAAACAAGGCCCTCGGCGTAACCGGCAACAACATTGCCAACGTTGCCACCACTGGCTTCAAATCGTCGCGTGCCGAATTCGCCGACCAGTATTCCTCGTCGATTCGTGGCACCAGTAGCCGTACCGCCGTGGGCAGTGGTGTGACCACAGCCGCGGTATCGCAAATGTTCACCCAAGGTAACTTCAGTGGCACCGGTCAAAGCCTGGACCTGGCGATCGACGGCAACGGCTTTTTCGCCATGAGCGACAACGGCTCGAAGATCTACACCCGCGCCGGTGCGTTCTACAGCGACAAGGCTGGCTACATCGTCAACGCCCAAGGTTCCAACCTGCAGGGTTATGCCGTCGACGGCGACGGTAAAGTGATCAAGGGTGTCCTCACCGACCTGAAGATCGATACGTCCAACCTTGCGCCGAACCCTACCGGACGCATCACTGAAACCCTCAACCTGAACTCCAGTGCCACGGCACCGAAGATCGCTCCGTTCGATCCTACCGAAGTGGGTAGCTACAACTACACCTTCAACACTGACGTCTACGACAGTCAGGGTAATGCCCACCAGATGAACCAGTATTTCGTCAAGGATGCGGGTACCAACTCCTGGACCATGTACACCACTGTCGATGGTCGCAATCCGGCCGACCCGACGCTGACCACGCCGCTGGTGAACAAGCTGCCGTTCAAGTCCGATGGCAGCCTGGATACTGCAGCCATGACGCCAGGCGCAGTAGCTGGTGGCTTGACCATTACCGACACCAAGACCTTCCAGCTCTCGGGTTGGAAGCCTGCCGAGAAAAACGCGGCAGGCAACTGGGTAGAGAACGGCGCCACTGCCAAGGTTGGTGGTATCTCCCTGGATATGTTGGCCACCACCCAGTACAACGCGGCCTCGGCCACGACTGCCAAGAACCAGGATGGCTACGCCACCGGCGAGCTCAGCGGCTTGACGGTCGACCAGAGCGGTAACCTGTTCGCCAACTTCACCAATGGCCAGGACAAAGTGATCGGTCAGGTGGCAATTGCCAACTTTGCCAACGTCCAGGGCTTGACTCCGGTCGGCGGGACCAGCTGGAAAGAGTCCTATGCTTCGGGCGTGCCTATCGTCGGTGAGCCTGACAGCGGCACCCTGGGCAAGATCGTTGGCGGCTCGCTGGAAGACTCCAACGTCGACCTGACCGGCGAGTTGGTCAACCTGATCAAGGCGCAGAGCAACTATCAGGCGAACGCCAAGACCATCTCCACCGAAAGCACCATCATGCAAACCATCATTCAAATGACTTGATAGTTAGCGTTGTGCTCAGCCCCTGCTCGCAGGGGTTTTTTTCGTCGCACGTTCAGCGAAGAGGGGGTTGGGGTGAGGAAGCGGGTGTTGATGGTCGGGGTGTTGCTGATGGGGGCCATGCAGTATTCGGTCATGGCGGCGCCGGCGCCCTGGTATCAATGGCAGAGCCTGGCTACCGGGCGCTACATGTGCTCGCAGGTCAACCCGGGTGAGGGTTGGGTGCGGCATTCGGGGCCTTATAACAATGCCGGTTGCCGCACCTACTGAAATTACCCTTGCCGCAGGCGGCAAGAGTTCGCCGACAAACTGACGGCGCTTTGCCTGCACTTACTCTTGAAGCCCCGTAATACGGGGCTTTCGTTAGTCTGGTTCGATAATTGCTTAAAGCTAGCCAAGGTGGCAGCGCGACGACGGTTCGCGCAGAGGAGATCCTGTGGACAAGATGCTTTACGTGGCCATGACCGGCGCCAGCCAGAACGCGCTGGCGCAGAAGGCCCATGCCAACAACCTGGCGAACATTTCTACCAACGGTTTTCAGCGTGACCTGGAGCAGGCGCGCTCGATGCCGGTATTCGGTGACAGCTTTCCGGCGCGCGCCTATGCGATGACCGAACGCCCTGCGACCGACTTCACTCCAGGCTCGTTGCTGGAGACTGGCCGTGATCTCGATGTGGCCATTGGTGGCGATGGTTTCATTGCCGTGCAAGCGCCTGATGGTAGCGAAGCATATGTGCGCACCGCATCGATGAACATCGATGCCCTGGGTGTGTTGCGTGCCGGTAACGGCATGCCGGTAATGGGCAACGGTGGACCCATCGCCGTGCCGCCGGAGCAGAAGATCGAGGTGGGCGAAGACGGCACCATCTCCATCCGTGCCATGGGTGAAGGGCCGCGAGTGATGGCCGAAGTCGACCGGATCAAGATGGTCAACCCTGACCTCAAGACCATGACCAAGGGCCCGGACGGTTTGATTCACACCACCACCGGGCAACCTGCCGTGGCAGATGCCAACGTCAAGCTGGTCTCGGGTTTCCTTGAAAACAGCAACGTCAACGCGGTCGAGGAAATGACTTCGGTGCTGGCGCTGTCCCGTCAATTTGAACTGCACATCAAGATGATGACCACAGCCAAAGAAGGCGATGAAGCCATGGCTCGGGTTTTGCAGATCGGCTAATTACACAGACGTAGCGCCGTAAAACAGGCGCGCGAGGAGAACAGCATGCTTCCGGCTCTTTGGGTCAGTAAAACCGGTCTGTCCGCCCAGGACATGAACTTGACCACCATTTCCAACAACCTGGCCAACGTCTCGACCACCGGCTTCAAGCGTGATCGTGCCGAATTCCAGGACCTGTTGTACCAGACCCGTCGCCAGCCAGGCGCGCAATCGACCCAGGACAGCGAGCTGCCTTCGGGCCTGCAATTGGGTACGGGTGTGCGCATTGTCGGCACGCAGAAAAGCTTCACCGCCGGTAGCCTGCAGACCACCGAAAACCCGTTGGACATGGCGGTCGATGGCCGTGGTTTCTTCCAGATCCTGCAGCCAGATGGCACCGTTTCCTATACCCGTGACGGTACCTTCCACCTGAACTCCGACGGCCAGATCGTTACCGCCAGCGGCTTTGCCCTGGAGCCTGCGGTAGTTGTACCGCCTGAGGCGCAGACGTTCACCGTGGGTCGTGATGGTACGGTTTCGATCACCACTGCCGGCAACCCGGCAGCCCAGGTCATCGGCAACATCCAGACTGCCGACTTCATCAACCCGGCCGGCTTGCAAGCGGTGGGCGGCAACCTGTTCCTGGAAACCGCGGCCAGCGGCGCGCCACAGGTGGGTACCCCAGGTCTGAACGGTTTTGGCGTGGTCCAGCAGCAGACCCTGGAAAACTCCAACGTCAGCACGGTGGAAGAACTGGTCAACATGATCACCACCCAGCGCGCCTACGAAATGAACTCCAAAGTCATTTCCACCGCCGACCAGATGCTCTCGTTCGTTACCCAGAACCTGTAAGTAAAGTCTTCGAGGTCGCTTCAACAGCGCCTGTTACACCGTGAGGTCAGAGTCATGAGTCGTTTGTTCTACGTACTTGCCCTAAGTGGGATCAGCGTGCTGGCCGGCTGCGTTGCGCCGACGCCCAAGCCCAATGATCCGTACTACGCGCCGGTACTGCCGCGTACGCCTTTGCCGGCAGCGGCCAACAACGGCTCTATCTACCAGGCCGGTTTCGACCAGAACCTGTACAGCGATCGCAAGGCCTTCAGGGTCGGTGACATCATCACCATCACGCTCAACGAGCGGACCCAGGCCAGCAAGAACGCCAACTCGCAGATCGCCAAGAACAGCAAGGCCGATATCGGCCTGACGTCGTTGTTCGGCTCCTCGATGACCACCAACAACCCGTTCAGTGATGGCGACCTGAGCCTGAGCGCCGGCTACAGTGGCGACCGTGCAACCAAGGGCGACAGTAAAGCCGGGCAGGGCAACAGCCTGACCGGTTCGATCACGGTCACCGTTGCCGATGTGCTGCCCAACGGCATTATTTCAGTGCGCGGTGAAAAGTGGCTGACCCTCAATACCGGTGACGAACTGGTGCGGATCGCCGGCATGGTGCGTGCCGATGATATCGCCACCGACAACACCGTACCCTCGACTCGTGTAGCCGATGCGCGCATTACCTACTCCGGTACCGGTTCGTTTGCCGATGCCAGCCAACCGGGGTGGCTCGACCGCTTCTTTATCAGCCCGCTTTGGCCTTTCTAGGTTCGGATGACCATGTTCAACTTCAAGCAGCTGATCTGCTCCGCGCTTTTGCTGTTCGTTGCGTTCGCCGCACAGGCGGAGCGCCTGAAAGACATCGCCAGCATTTCCGGCGTGCGTTCCAACCAGTTGATCGGTTACGGCCTGGTCGTCGGTCTTAACGGTACGGGTGACCAGACCACCCAGACACCGTTCACCCTGCAGACCTTCAACAACATGCTTTCGCAGTTCGGTATCAAGGTGCCGGCAGGCTCGGGCAACGTGCAGCTCAAGAACGTTGCCGCCGTTTCCGTGCATGCTGATCTGCCGGCATTCGCCAAGCCGGGGCAGGTGGTGGATATCACGGTGTCATCGATTGGTAACTCCAAGAGTCTGCGCGGCGGCAGTTTGTTGATGACGCCGCTCAAGGGTATCGATGGCAATGTCTACGCCATTGCCCAGGGCAACCTGGTGGTGGGCGGCTTTGACGCCGAGGGTCGTGATGGTTCGAAGATCACTGTCAACGTGCCGTCGGCTGGACGTATTCCAGGGGGCGCATCGGTTGAGCGGGCAGTGCCAAGTGGTTTCAATCAGGGCAACAGCCTGACCTTGAACCTCAATCGCCCGGACTTCACGACCGCCAAGCGCATCGTCGACAAGGTCAACGAACTGCTCGGTCCGGGTGTGGCCCAGGCCCTGGATGGGGGTTCGGTACGGGTCACCGCACCGCTCGATCCAAGCCAGCGAGTCGACTACCTGTCGATTCTGGAAAACCTAGAGATCGATCCGGGGCAGGCAGTGGCCAAGGTCATTATCAACTCGCGCACCGGTACCATTGTCATTGGCCAGAACGTCAAGGTATCGCCAGCGGCGGTCACCCACGGCAGCCTGACCGTGACCATCACCGAAGACCCGATTGTCAGCCAGCCTGGCCCGTTCTCCAATGGCCAGACTGCAGTGGTGCCTCGCTCGCGGGTGAACGCCGAGCAGGAAGCCAAGCCGATGTTCAAGTTCGGCCCGGGCACCACCCTGGATGAAATTGTCCGCGCCGTGAATCAGGTGGGCGCAGCGCCCAGTGATTTGATGGCGATTCTCGAAGCCTTGAAGCAGGCCGGCGCGCTACAAGCCGACCTGATCGTGATCTGAGGACTGGCGCATGGATATGCCGAAAAGCGCACTGGCGTCGATGTCTGACAGCGGTGCCTATACCGACCTCAACCGCCTCAATTCGCTGAAGGTCGGTGACCGCGACAGTGAAGCGAACCTGCGCAAGGTGGCGCAGGAGTTCGAGTCGCTGTTTCTCAACGAAATGCTCAAGTCGATGCGCTCGGCCAGCGATGTGATCGCCAAGGACAACCCGCTCAACACCGAAACCACCAAGCAATACCAGCAGATGTACGACCAGCAGTTGGCGGTGAGTATGTCTCGCGAAGGTGGCGGTATTGGTTTGCAGGATGTGCTGATGCGGCAGCTGGCCAAGCAGAAGGTGGCATCGGTAAACAACAGTCCGTTCCCGCGCTTTGATGTTCAGCCGCGCGCCCTCGGTGCTACTGCAGTGGGGGTGGCCGAGCGCAGCGCTGAAGCCGGCACGCGCAATGATGTCGCCGCGCTGAACTCCCGCCGCCTGGCATTGCCGGGCAAGCTCACGGATCGCTTGCTGGCCGGGTTGGTACCGTCGGCAGGCACTGCGCCAGCGACGACCAATACTGCACCTATTCCTGGCCGCAGCGCTGTGGTCGGCGATGCGCTGGTCAAGGGCGACTGGCAGCCGGCCCGAGCCTTTGCGGCGCCGAGCGAGCTGCGTATTTACGGCCGTGCCGTGGCCCAGCCGCCATTGGCGCCAGCCAAGCGCGCCTTCAGTTCTTCCGACGATTTTGTCGCCACTATGTTGCCGATGGCCGAGCAGGCCGCCAAGCGTATCGGCATCGATCCGCGCTACCTGGTAGCCCAGGCGGCACTGGAAACCGGTTGGGGCAAGTCGGTCATGCGCCAGAGCGATGGCAGCAGCAGTCACAACCTGTTCGGCATCAAGGCCACCGGCAATTGGCAGGGTGGCGAGGCGCGGGCGATCACCAGCGAGTTTCGTGATGGTCAGTTCGTCAAGGAAACGGCGGCGTTCCGTTCCTACGACTCCTACCAGGACAGCTTCCATGACCTGGTAAGTCTGCTGCAGAACAACTCTCGCTATAAAGATGCGGTCGGTGCTGCCGATAACCCGGAACAGTTTGCCAAAGAGCTGCAAAAGGCCGGCTATGCCACCGACCCTGACTACGCGCGCAAGATCATCAGCATTGCCCGGCAGTTGCAGCCAACCCCGCAATACGCCTTGGCTGGCGGTACCACGAATCTATAAGGACTGAAGTATGTCGAATCTGATCTCGATCGGGCTGAGTGGCCTGAATGCCAGCCAGGCAGCGTTAGCGGTTACCTCCAATAACATCGCCAACGCCGCAACCTCTGGGTATTCGCGTCAGCAGACCGTGCAGAGCGCGGGTAGCATGCAGAATATCGGGGTTGGCTTTATCGGCACCGGTACCACGCTGTCGGATGTTCGCCGCATCTATAACAGCTACCTGGACAATCAACTGCAGACAGCCACTTCGCTCAATTCCGATGCGGTGGCGTTTCAGGATCAGATCACCAGCGTCGACAAGCTCCTGGCTGACCGTGACACCGGTATCAGTTCGGTGCTTACCGCATTTTTCTCCGCCCTGCAGACAGCCTCGGCGTCGCCTTCGGATGTGGCTTCGCGGCAGTTGCTGCTGACCCAGGCGCAAACCTTGAGCAACCGCTTCAACGCCATCTCGTCGCAGATGAGCCAGCAGAACGATAACATCAATTCCCAGCTTGATACCTTGAGTGGCCAGGTCAACAAACTGTCCGCCAGTATCGCTGAGTACAACAAGCAGATCACCCAGCTATCGGCCTCGGGCAACACCCCGAACAACCTCATTGATGCACGCAACGATGCCGTGCGCTCGCTCAATGAATTGGTGGGTGTCACCGTGCAGGAGCGCGATGGCAGTCTTGATGTGTACCTGGGTACTGGGCAGTCGCTGGTTACCGGTAACCACGCCAATACCCTGTCGGTGGGGCCAAGCGCCAACGACAAGAGTCAGTACAGCCTGAGCATCAACTACCAGACTTTCAGCTCCGACGTTACTTCGGTCGTTACCGGTGGCCAGATTGGCGGGCTGCTGCGTTATCGCGATGAGGTGCTTAACCCGTCGATCAATGAGTTGGGTCGTGTTGCGCTGGTGGTTTCCGACAGCATCAACAGCCAGCTGGGGCAGGGTCTGGATGCCAATGCGCAGTTCGGCAGTGCGTTGTTCTCCAGCATTAACAGCGCTACCGCAATCAGTCAGCGCAGCCTGGCAGCGTCGGGCAACAGTGCTGGTTCGGGTAATCTCGACGTGACCATCACCGACAGTGGCGCGTTGACCACCTATGACTATGAAGTGAAGTTCACCAGCGACAAGAACTACACCGTACGCCGCTCCGATGGTACCGAGATGGGCACCTTTGCCCTGGACCAGGACCCGGCACCGGTCATCGACGGTTTCACCCTCTCGCTCAAAGGCGGTGGCCTGGCGGCAGGCGACAGCTTCAAGGTGATTCCGACGCGTGCTGCGGCGGGCAGTATCAACACCGTACTGACCGATGCCAACAAACTGGCTTTCGCCGGTCCGATCAGCGCCACCGCCGGTAGCGGCAATGGCGGCACGGGCACCATCACCCAGCCAAGCCTGAGTGAGCGCCTGGATATCTACGGTGGCGCCGATCTGGCCCTGATGCAGGACTCGATCAAGCACTCCATGCCGGTGCGTGTGGTATTTGATGAAGCGTCTGGCGGTACTCAAGGCTACAAGCTGTTTGACGCCAACGGCAAAGACATCGGCTCCGGCAGCATCATTCCGGGCCAGGACAACAAGCTGCAGATCAATGTGCCGATGCGCGATGCGTCAGGTGCACCGATTCTCGATGGCAGTGGTAATCCGCGTACCTTCAGCGTTGAAACCTCCATCGGTGGCACCCCGGCGGCCAATGACAGTTTCAGCCTGTCGTTCAACGCCGAAGGCAAGTCCGATAACCGCAACGCCAAGTCGCTGCTTGATTTGCAGACCCAGTCTACCGTCGGCACCGGCGCTGGCGCCGGCACCAGCTTTACCTCGGCATACGCCTCGCTGGTCGAGCGCGTCGGTGCCAAGGCTGCCCAGGCCAAGATCGACACCACCGCCAGCGGCGCCGTGCTCGACTCGGCCAAAGCCGGTCGCGCCGCGGTGTCCGGGGTCAACCTGGATGACGAGGCCGCCGGCCTGGTCAAGTTCCAGCATTACTACACGGCGTCGTCTCAGATCATCAAGACCGCGCAAGAAACCTTCAGCACCTTGATCAACGCCCTGTAAGGAGGAGCCGAACGTGCGTATTTCCACCGCTCAGTTCTATGAGACCAGCGCCAGCAGCTACTCGAAGAATTTCTCCGACACGGCCAAGACCTCGCAGCAAGTGTCGTCCGGAATTCGTATCCAGACAGCAGCGGACGATCCAGTCGGTGCCGCGCGCCTGTTGCTGTTGCAACAGCAGAGCGCCTTGCTCGGTCAGTACGATGCCAACCTGACCACCGTGAATAATGCCCTGTTGCAGGAAGAGAGTGTGCTCTCGACCATCAACGATGCGCTGCAGCGCGCTGTCGAGCTGACCCTCAAGGCCGGTGATGGTGGTTTGAGCAACTCCGACCGCGCCTCGATCAGCAGTGAGATCAAGGAGATCGAAGCCAACGTCTTCGGTCTGCTCAACTCCCGCGATGCCAATGGCAACTACCTGTTTGGTGGCTCCAAGACCTCGGAGCCACCGTACATCCGCAACAGCGATGGCACCTACAGCTATCAAGGTGACCAGACTCAGCTCAGCCTGCAGGTGTCCGATACCTTGCACCTGGCGACCAACGACAGCGGCTACAGCGTTTTTGACCAGGCCATCAACAACAGTCGCACGCAGACCAGTCTGCAGGCGCCGCTGCCCAATGATGGTCGGGTAAACCTGTCCCAGGGTTTGCTGACTTCGGTCAACACCTACAACAGCGACTTTGGCAAAGGCCAGCCGTATACCATCACCTTCACCAGTGCCACGCAGTACAGCGTCACCGATGCCAACGGCAACGACATTACCAGCGAGACGCCTACCAATGGTGCGTTCGATCGTAATGCTGAAGGTGGCAATATGATTTCCCTGCGTGGGGTCGAGTTCGAGATCAATATCGCCCTGAAAGACGGCGATGACCCTGACGCGGCGGTGGCCGGGCATGCGTTCACCGTGGGTGCGCGCCCGGATACCGTGAACGTTAGCCGCAGTGCCGGCAACCCGTCGATGGCTCAGGTAACCAGCAGCAGCGTCACGGACAACGATGCCTATCGCAGCACCTTCCCAAGTGGTGGGGCAGTACTCAAGTTCACCAGCGACACCGACTACGAGCTTTACGCTCAGCCGTACACCGCCGACAGCAGGCCGGTTGCAAGCGGTGTTATCGGTGCGGGCAATGAGCTTACCGTGGCCGGTGTTACCTACAAGTTCGACGGTCCGCCAAAAGCTGGTGATCAGTTTGGTGCCACGGCCAACACCCACAAGACCCAGAACGTGCTCGATACCTTGAGCCAGCTGCGCGCTGCGCTGGACAAGCCGGTCACCGATGGCGAATCGTCGATCGCCCTCAAGCAGGCCGTGGACTCGGCGATCTCGAACATCGCCAGTGCTCGTGAGCGAATTGACATCACGCGCGGTTCGATTGGTGCGCGGGGAAATTCTCTGGAAATCCAGAAGCAGGAAAACATCAGCCTGGACCTGGCGAACAAGAGCACGCAGAACGCCATCGGCAACACCGACATGTCCACTGCTGCCATCGCTCTGACCCTGCAACAAGCCATGCTAGAGGCCTCGCAGTTGGCCTTTGCGCGTTTGTCGCAGTTGAGCCTGTTCAACAAGCTCTGAGTCAATCGACACAAGAACCCCGGTTGGCGTTGTGCCTGCCGGGGTTTTTTTATGCCTGTATGGATGCTGGCGATCCTCGACTTGCGGTAATTGAGTGTGACCAATGAGTCAAATCGGGCATCTTCCCTGTATCCTATCGGTGGCGTTTGCACGAATTTGTTGCCGGTTATTATTTTGCAGGTTCAGGCAACATCGCTGCCGTGTGCCGCCCGAGGGTGGTGCAGGCCCGGTTTTTGGCGCCCTCATTTTTGCGAGCGGCGGTCTTTGGCTGTTTTGATTGGGAAGCCAGAATGATTGGCATAAAAAGTATCGCGAGTTACGTGCCCACCGCTGGCCTGGACAACTATGCCCAGGGTGCGAAATTCGGCAAGGATGAAACATTCATCTTCGGCAAGATCGGTTCGACCTTTCTGCCGCGCAAGGCAGACGAGCAAGAAACCTCCGACCTCTGCGTCGAAGCGGCCAAGGCACTGTTTGCCAACAATCCAGATCTTGATCCACAAGCAATCGACGCCCTGATCGTGGTCACCCAGAACGGTGACGAAGAGGGCTTGCCGCACACCGCAGCCATCGTCCAGGACAAGCTCGGCCTGTCGACCCGTGTGGCGGCGTTCGATGTGTCGCTGGGTTGCTCGGGCTATGTTTATGGCTTGTATGCAATCAAAGGCTTCATGGAAGCTGCGGGGCTGAAGAATGGCCTGCTGATCACCGCCGACCCTTACTCGAAGATTGTCGATCCGGAAGATCGCAACACCACCATGTTGTTCGGTGATGCCGCTACCGCCACCTGGATGGGTGAGGACGCCACCTGGCAACTGGGTCAGGCGCGTTTCGGCACCGACGGTTCCGGTGCCGCGCACCTGAAGGTCACCGATGGCAACTTCTTCATGAATGGCCGCCAGGTGTTCAACTTCGCCTTGATCAAGGTGCCTGCGCACCTGAACGAGTTGCTCGATGCTTCCGGGCTGACGGCGGCGGATATCGACGCGTTCTGCATTCACCAGGGTAGCGCGGCAATTGTTGATGCCGTCGCCCGGCGTTTTGATGAAGATCCCGATTCGACGGTGAAGGACAAGTTCGTCAAGGACATGCTCGAAACCGGCAATACCGTTTCGTCCAGCATTCCGCTGCTGCTGGAAAAGCACATGCTCGACGGCAAGTGGAAGCGTGTCGCTATCAGTGGTTTTGGCGTGGGTCTGTCCTGGGGGTCGGCGATTATCCATCGCCCATAAGCCCAGGCTGCAGCTGCACGTAAAACGCCCATGGCCGTGAAGGTCATGGGCGTTTTTTATTGGCGCCATTTTTTGCGCGCCGGGCTGTTGTGGGCGGCGGCTAAAGCCTTGAATTGCAAGGGGTGGCACGGTGCTAGTAAAAAAAATCAAAAAACCGCTCAAGCAACCTGCTTTCACGACGATAACTATTACGAAGGTTCTCTAGGCCACACCCGGCGGTTGCCAGGGCCGGAAGCCGCAGTATCCATCCAACGAGGATTTCGTAATGGCATTATCAGTAAACACCAACATCACTTCCCTGGGTGTCCAGAAGAACCTGAACAAAGCTTCCGACGCTCTGAGCCAGTCGATGAACCGTCTGTCCTCCGGCCTGAAAATCAACAGCGCCAAAGACGACGCTGCCGGCATGCAGATCGCCAACCGTCTGAACAACCAGGTCAAAGGCCTGAACGTTGCCATCGCTAACGCCAACAACGGTGTTTCGATCGCCCAGACCGCTGAAGGCGCCATGCAGGAATCCACCAACACCCTGCAGCGTCTGCGTGAACTCGCCCTGCAAGCGGCGAACGGTGATAAATCCGACGCTGACCGTGTTTCCCTGCAGCAAGAATTCACCGCTAAAGTCGGCGAGCTGAACCGTATCGCCAGCACCACCACCTTCGGTGGTCGTAACCTGCTGGACGGCTCGTTCAGCAACGTTGCTTTCCAGATCGGCGCCAACGCCAACGAAACCATCTCGTTCGGCATGACCGACATCAGCTCGACTGCGCTGAAGGGTACTTACAGCGAAGCTTCGGTTGACGGCACTGCACCTAAAGGTCTGGCTGCTACCACCACCGGTGCAGTGTTGGGTGACGTCGCTAAGAAGGTCGGCGGTGCAGCTGCCGGCGCTACTCTTGCTACCGATGAACTGGTTATCAACGGTGTGACGGTCAAGCTGGCCGCTGCTGCCGCTGGTACTGCCGCTGCTAACTCTGCTGTAACTGAAATCAACAAAAAGACTGCTGAAACTGGCGTTACGGCGAGCGCCGATGGCGCCGGTATCGTGACTTTGACGTCGAGCAACGATATCACCCTTGGCACCAACCCTGGTCCTGCAACCAACGGTTTGGCATCGCTCGGTCTGGGTGCCGCTGGTACTACCGCAGCCGTAGCTCGAACCACTGCCAGCACCATGGACACTACTGGTTCCATTTCTGTCAATGGCACCGCTGTTTCCTGGACTGCAACCAGCACCATGGCTACCGTGCTGACCGCCATGGAAAACGCCGTTGGCGGCGCAGCTAACGGTGCCAAGGCTGAGTTCGTCGATGGTCGTGTCAAGCTGACCTCGGGCAACGGTGCTGACATCAAGCTGGCCAACGCTTCCAATGGCTCGCTGTCGCAACTGGGCCTGTCGGCTGGTACCACCCAGGCCAAAATGACTGCTGACACTTCCATCGACCTGAATGGCGTTGAAGTCAAGTTCAAGAAAGGCGACACCATTGATGCTGTTGTTGGTTCGATCAACAGCGCCAGCACCGGCGTCATGGCCAGCAAGAACACTGACGGCACCCTGAACCTGTTCGCCGACAAAGACATCACTGTCAAAGACGGCAGCGCTGGCACCGGCTTGGCTGCTCTGGGTCTGACTGCTGTCGCCGCTGCTGGCACCAAAGCTGCCACCACTATGGAAACCAGCGTTTCCGACCTGAACATCCTGTCGGCTGCCGCTTCGCAGCAGGCCATTCAGGCGCTGGACGACGCCATGCAGCAGATCGACAGCCAGCGTTCGCAGCTGGGTGCGGTGCAAAACCGTTTCGCCAGCACCGTGGCCAACCTGCAGAGCATTTCGCAGAACTCCTCGGCCGCCAAAGGCCGTGTAGAAGACGCTGACTTCGCTTCTGAAGCGGCCGAGCTGACCAAGCAACAAACCCTGCAACAGGCTTCCACTGCGATCCTGTCCCAGGCCAACCAACTGCCATCGTCTGTTCTGAAGCTGCTTCAGTAATAGCCTTTAGCGGTTAGTTAACGGAAGGGCGCGTATACGTGCCCTTTCGTTTTTTTCAGTTTTGAGGTGATGACATGGACATGAGTGTCAAGCTGAGCGCGTCTTACCCGGCTGCTGCAACCCAGGCCGCCGGCGCGTCTGGTGCCCAGGCCAATCTGGCGCAGAAGACTGAACCGGCCTCGACCGAAGAGCCGCAGCGCGCAGCGCTGGAAAAAGCGGTAACCGATATTCGCGACTTTGTGCAGGCTACCCACCGTAACCTGGACTTTTCCATCGATGAAGCCACCGGCATTGTGGTGGTCAAGGTGATCGCCACCGACAGCGGTGAAGTGATTCGCCAGCTTCCATCAGAGACCGCGCTGAAGTTGGCGCAGAATCTGAGCGATGCCAGCAGCCTGTTGTTCAACACCAAGGCTTGAGTTGGCACGAAACCTGTTTCAGATTGCCGCCTAGGCGTTTTGCGCCAATAAAGCGGCAGCCGCAAGGAGAGTAGCAAATGGCTAGTTCAACGATTTCCGGCCCAGGTTCGGGCTATGACACGCAAGGTATCGTCAAGGCGCTGGTAGGGGCTGAAAAGGCACCCAAGCAGGCGCAAATCACTGCCCAGCAAAAAGACGCGACGATCAAGTTGTCGGCCGTGGGCTCGGTGAAGACGGCGCTCGAAGCGTTCCAGGCGGCGATCACCAAGTTGAACAATGCCGCCGCGTTCAACGGTTTGGCTGCTACTACTTCCGAAGAAAAAAACGTCAAGGTTACCCTGGGTGAGGGTGCCTCCAGCGGCAAGTACACGGTTCAGGTTGACGAATTGGCGACCTCGTCGAAGGTCACCAGCAAGGTCTTTGCTGATGGCGCTTCCGGCAAGGCCAACAGCAGTGATGAACCGCAGACGCTGACGATTACCCAGTCGGGCAAAAGCTATGACGTGATCATTCCGGGTGGCGCGACCCTGAAGGAAACCCGTGAGCAGATCAATACCCAACTTTCAGCCCAGGGCATCAGTGCCAACGTCCTGACGGACGCCAACGGTGCGCGTCTGGTTATTGGTTCGACCACCACCGGTGAAGGCACTGACATTACCCTCAGTGGTGATTCCGACTTGGCCAGTGGGTACACCGCTGGCGAGGCGGCGAAAAATGCCAAGTACTCCATCGACGGTATCGCCATGGAGTCGACCACCAACAAGATTGACTCCGCTATCAGTGGTGTAACCCTTGATCTGATCGCCGCTGACGATAAAAAGCCGATCACCATCACCGTGGCCAGCAACACTGACACGCTGAAAACCTCGGTGCAGTCGTTCATCACCGCCTACAACGCGTTGATGACCTCGATCAATACGCAAACCAAGGTTACTGCCACCGGCGATGCTTCGACCACCACCGCAGGCGCTTTGACCGGTGATGCGTCGATGCGCCAGTTGGTGTCGAGCCTGCGCGGTGAGCTGGTCAACGGCAAGGGCGCAGGCAGCATCAGCAGCCTGGCGCAGATGGGCATCACCACCGACCAGAAAACCGGCCTGCTGAGCCTGGATGACAAGGCGTGGGACAAAGCAGTGGTCAAGGGAGCTGGCGATATCGCCAAGCTGTTCACCGGTGACACCGGCCTGATCACGCGCATGAACAAGGCCACTTCCAGTTATGTCGGTACCACCGGTTCGCTGGCGACCCGGGCGACTGACCTCAACAACAAGCTGACCGACCTGACCACGGAACAGGCAGATCTGGATCGGCGTATGGAAGCCCTGCAGGACTCGCTGACCAAGAAGTACACGGCGATGGACACCATGATTGCGCAGCTCAACGCCAGCAGCTCAAGCATGATGACCACCCTCAATTCGCTGAACAATCCGAAGTCGAATTGATGGACGGCGCGCCCGTGCTTCCTTGAGGGGCGCGGGCGCTGGATTAAAGTTTTGATCGAAACAGTCGAAAAGCTGGTTAGAGCAACCTATTTGACTGTGGCCTGTAACGAGGTAGCAACATGAACCCTATGAGAGCCCTTCGCCAATATCAGAAGGTCAATTCCCACGCGCAGATCTCTGAAGCCAGCCCGCACCGTCTGGTGCAGATGCTGATGGAAGGGGGGCTGGATCGCATGGCTCAGGCCAAGGGCGCATTGGCCCGTGGCGATATCGCGCAAAAAGGCCTGATGCTGGGCAAGGCAATCGACATCATCACCGGCCTGCGTGATGGCTTGGATGCGGAAAAGGCTGAAGACCCGGCAGCGGTGCATCAGCTGGACGCCCTGTATGCCTACATGGCCAACCGTCTGGTCGAAGCCAACAGTGCCAATGATGCCGACATGATCGACGAAGTTGCGCGTCTGCTGATCACTGTGAAATCCGGCTGGGATGCCATCGCTCCACAATAAGGCCATCGGCCTTGAGGTACTTATCATGAGCCAAGCACTGCAACGGATCGAGGAAACCCGCGAAGCTTTGTTGGGCGCCTTGAACAGTCGTGACTGGGAGGCGATCAGCGAACTCGATGTCAGTTGCCGGTCGTGTGTCGATGAAGTGCTGGCCGAAGCCTCGGTCAACGAAGATGTGTTGCGCAGCAGTCTGGAGGAGTTGCTCGGTGTCTACCGACAACTAATTGAGGTTGCAAGTGACGAGCGTCAATCAATAGTCGATGAGATGACGCAGATCCGGCATGCCAAGAACGCGGCAAAGGTATACCATTTGTTCAGCTGAAGCTGGGCAAAACCATAAACAGGGCGCCATAAATTTGACTCTGTGCGGTTTTTTGACTTAACTAGTAGCTGTTTTCAAATTTCAGACGTCCGAACACTGACCGTTCAGTCGGAATGATGTCGAGCTTGCCCTCAATAGGGCGCCGAGATGACTAGGGAAGTTGCTATTGCATGTGGCGTGAAACCAAAATTCTGCTGATCGATGACGATAGCGTTCGCCGCCGCGATTTGGCGGTGGTTCTGAATTTTCTGGGCGAAGAAAATCTCACCTGCTCGAGCCAAGACTGGCAGCAGGCGGTTGAGTCGCTGTCATCGAGTCGCGAAGTGCTTTGTGTGCTGATTGGCGCTGTAAGTGCTCCGGCAAGTCTGATGAGTTTGCTTAAGACCGTGGCTGGGTGGGATGAGTTCCTTCCGGTGATGCTTTTAGGTGAAATTTCTTCGGCTGATCTGCCGGAAGAGCTGCGTCGCCGTGTTCTTTCCAACCTTGAAGTACCGCCGAGCTATAGCAAGCTGCTCGATTCGTTGCACCGTGCCCAGGTCTATCGCGAGATGTACGACCAGGCCCGCGAGCGTGGTCGCCAGCGTGAGCCGAATCTGTTCCGCAGCCTGGTCGGTACCAGTCGCGCCATTCAGCATGTGCGCCAGATGATGCAGCAAGTGGCCGACACTGACGCTAGCGTGCTGATCCTTGGCGAGTCGGGCACAGGCAAGGAAGTGGTTGCGCGTAACCTGCATTACCATTCCAAACGCCGGGAAGCCCCATTCGTACCGGTCAACTGTGGCGCAATACCTGCCGAATTGCTCGAGAGCGAGTTGTTCGGACATGAGAAGGGCGCGTTTACCGGTGCCATTACCAGTCGCGCCGGTCGCTTCGAACTGGCCAACGGTGGCACTCTGTTTCTTGATGAAATCGGCGACATGCCGCTGCCCATGCAGGTCAAGTTGTTGCGCGTGCTGCAAGAGCGGACATTCGAGCGTGTGGGCAGCAACAAGACCCAGGGTATCGACGTGCGCATTATCGCCGCGACCCACAAGAACCTCGAAAGCATGATCGAAGCGGGCACCTTCCGCGAAGACCTGTATTACCGCCTTAACGTATTCCCCATCGAGATGGCCCCGTTGCGTGAGCGCGTCGAGGATATCCCGCTGCTGATGAACGAGCTGATTTCGCGCATGGAGCACGAAAAGCGTGGCTCGATTCGCTTCAATTCGGCAGCGATCATGTCCCTGTGTCGCCACGGCTGGCCGGGTAATGTTCGCGAACTCGCCAACCTGGTCGAGCGCATGGCGATCATGCATCCTTATGGCGTGATTGGGGTTTCGGAACTGCCGAAGAAATTCCGCTACGTCGACGATGAAGACGAGCAACTGGTCGATAGCATGCGTTCGGACCTGGAAGAGCGTGTGGCCATCAATGGCAGCGTGCCGGGTTACACCAGCCATGCCATGTTGCCGCCGGAAGGGCTGGACCTGAAGGACTATCTGGGAGGCCTGGAGCAGGGTCTGATCCAGCAGGCGCTGGACGACGCCAATGGTATCGTTGCTCGCGCTGCCGAACGCCTGCGCATTCGTCGCACCACCCTGGTGGAAAAGATGCGCAAGTACGGCATGAGCCGTCGAGACGGAGAAGAGCAGGCGGAGGATTGACGCTTGCTAGATCACAACGGGGCGCCTTGGCGCCCCGTTGTGTTTTATATCCCTACCTTTCGCATGGCTGTAGCCCCCGTCCTGTCGACCTCTATCGGGTTGCAACGGCTACGGTTGCACCTGCCCGTCTGGTATCCGGCACGTCTATTGCTACATCGCTGGCAACATACCGTTTTATGACGGTCAGTCACGCGAGAGAGCACGATGCCCCAGGCTGCCCCCATCTCCTGTGCCCCCACTTCGAAGGGCCACAACGCTGAGCAGGAAAGTCGCCTAGGCCTGTTCGACCAGGTTTCCAGTCAGTTGAGCGCGTCCTTCAACCTGCTCGAGGCGCGGGTAACCGAGCTCAAGGGTGAGCTGGCGGTCGTCAGTGATCAGCGCATGGCCGAGCTGGCTGAAAAAGAACGTTTGGCCAATCGCCTGCAGAACTTGCTCGACCTGCTGCCGGGTGGGGTCATTGTCATCGACGCCCAGGGGCGTGTGCGCGAAGCCAACCCGGCCGCCTGCGATTTGCTTGGCGAGCCGCTGGTGGGGGAGTTGTGGCGCGTGGTCATTGCTCGCAGCTTTGCGCCGCGAGAAGACGACGGGCACGAGGTCTCATTGCGAGATGGTCGGCGCCTGTCGATTGCCACTCGTTCGCTGGATGCCGAGCCTGGGCAGTTGGTGCTGCTCAATGACCTGACCGAAACCCGTCATCTGCAGGGCGAGCTGGCGCGTCATGAGCGCTTGTCGTCCCTGGGGCGGATGGTCGCCTCGCTGGCGCACCAGATTCGTACGCCGTTATCGGCGGCGTTGCTCTACGCCAGCCATCTGGCCGAACAAGACCTGCCGCTGCAGACCCGTCAACGCTTTGCCGGCAACCTCAAGGAGCGCCTGCACGAGCTGGAGCACCAGGTGCGCGACATGCTGGTGTTCGCCCGTGGCGAGCTGCCACTGACTGACCGGTTGACCCCCAAGGCATTGTTTCAGGCCTTGCAGCAGGCAGCTCAGCCTCATGTCCAGGGGCACGCAGTACGCTGGCAGTGCGACAGCCACCTGGGGGAGTTGCTGTGCAACCGCGACACCCTGGTCGGCGCGTTGCTCAACCTGATTGAAAACGCTCTGCAGGCGGGTAGTGAGCCTGCCCGTCTGAAAATTCACCTGTACCGCCGCGGGCAACTGCTGCGCCTGTGCGTCAGTGATGCCGGTGCCGGCATCGACAGTGCGTTGCTCGAGCGTCTTGGGGAGCCTTTCCTAACCACCAAAGCCACTGGTACGGGGCTTGGGTTGGCGGTGGTCAAGGCTGTGGCGCGCGCGCATCAGGGCAGTTTGCAGTTGCGTTCCCGGCCGGGGCGCGGCACCTGCGCGCTGGTGACGTTGCCATTGATCGATGCGCTGGAGAGGGAGAACAAGCAATGAAGGCAATCAAGGTGCTGCTGGTCGAAGATGATCGGGCACTGCGTCAGGCCTTGGGCGATACCCTGGAATTGGGCGGCTTTGATTATCGTGCCGTCGGCTCGGCCGAAGATGCGCTGGAGGCGGTGGCGGCAGAGGCCTTTAGCCTGGTGGTCAGCGACGTCAACATGCCAGGCATGGATGGGCATCAATTGCTCACCTTGTTGCGCTCGCGGCAGCCGCAATTACCCGTATTGTTGATGACGGCCCATGCTGCCGTGGAGCGTGCGGTCGACGCCATGCGCCAAGGGGCGGTGGACTACCTGGTCAAGCCCTTCGAGCCCCGTGCCTTGCTCGATCTGGTTGCGCGTCATGCACTTGGCGTGGTCGCCGGTGGGGCTGATGACGGGCCAGTCGCCTGCGAGCCGGCCAGCTTGCAATTGCTGGAATTGGCGGCGCGAGTGGCGCGCAGCGAATCGACGGTATTGATTTCTGGTGAGTCGGGTACCGGCAAGGAAGTCCTTGCGCGTTTTATCCATCAGCAGTCCACGCGTAACGGCCAGCCGTTCGTGGCGATCAACTGTGCAGCGATTCCCGACAACATGCTCGAGGCCACGCTGTTCGGTCACGAGAAAGGTTCTTTTACCGGCGCCATTGCCGCCCAGCCTGGCAAGTTCGAGCAGGCCGATGGTGGCACCTTATTGCTCGACGAAATCTCGGAAATGCCGCTGGGGCTGCAAGCCAAGCTGTTGCGGGTGCTGCAAGAGCGGGAAGTGGAGCGGGTGGGTGGGCGCAAGCCAATTGCCCTGGATATCCGTGTCGTGGCCACCACCAACCGTGATCTGGCGGGGGAAGTGGCTGCAGGGCGTTTCCGCGAGGACTTGTTCTATCGCCTGTCAGTGTTTCCGCTGGCTTGGCGACCGCTGCGTGAGCGTAGCGCCGATATTCTGCCGCTGGCTGAGCGTTTGCTGGCGCGACACGTCAATAAAATGAAGCATGCCCCGGTTCGCCTGTCGCCTGAGGCCAAGACCTGTCTGCAACAATACGCTTGGCCAGGAAACGTGCGTGAGCTGGACAACGCCTTGCAACGGGCACTGATCCTGCAACAGGGCGGTGTGATCGAGGCGGCGGATTTCTGTCTGGCGGGTGCCATGCCAATGTTTGCGCCCGCACCACCGGTTGTGGCCTTGCCGGCACCCGTTGCGGGCGAGGCGCTAAACGCCTTGGGCGACGATATGCGGCGTCATGAATTTCAGATGATCATCGACACCCTGCGCTCCGAGCGTGGACGGCGCAAAGAGGCCGCAGAGCGTCTGGGCATCAGCCCGCGCACCCTGCGCTACAAGCTGGCGCAGATGCGTGACGCCGGGATGGATGTCGAAGCCAGTCTGTACGCCACCTGAAGGGGTGATTATTCGCGGTTTTGTAAGGTCTGCAGGTAGAGCTGGCACTCTTGTTGCTAAGTCCTGCCTATCCGCTGCGTGAGTGTCAAAAAAATGCGGGCCGTCGGAGAGAGAAGTCCATGAGTCAAGGTGTTGAATTTAATCGATTGATGTTGGACATGCGGGCCATGCAGATGGACGCCATGTCGATGCCCAAGGCGGCAGCAGCGCCCGAGCTCGGTTCGAGTAATTTTGCCGATATGCTGGGGCAGGCCATCAATAAGGTCAGCGACACCCAGCAGGCTTCCACGCAGCTCGCCAATGCATTTGAAATTGGTAAGAGCGGTGTTGATCTGACCGACGTGATGATTGCCTCGCAGAAGGCCTCCGTATCGTTTCAAGCCTTGACCCAAGTGCGTAACAAGCTGGTCCAGGCCTATCAAGACATCATGCAGATGCCGGTATAAGGGCGAAATTGAGTCATGGCCGAATCAGTCGTCGATAACGTGCCCGCGAAAAGCGGCGCAACAGCGCCCAAGCCGCCGTTGTTCGGCATGTCGTTTCTGGAAAATATCTCGCAGATGCCAATGCTGCGTCAGGTTGGCCTGCTGGTCGGTCTGGCTGCCAGCGTGGCCATCGGTTTTGCCGTGGTGCTCTGGTCGCAGCAACCGGACTACCGGCCGCTGTACGGCAGCCTTGCCGGCATGGATACCAAGCAGGTCATGGACACCCTGGCCGCTGCGGATATCCCTTACAACGTCGAACCCAACTCCGGTGCCTTGCTGGTCAAGGCCGATGACCTTTCCCGTGCGCGCCTGAAGTTGGCCGCGGCCGGCGTAGCGCCGGGGGATGGCAATGTCGGATTCGAGATTCTCGACAAGGAACAAGGCCTGGGCACCAGCCAGTTCATGGAGGCCACCCGTTATCGTCGTGGCCTCGAGGGCGAGCTGGCGCGTACGGTTTCAAGCCTGAACAACGTCAAGGCCGCACGCGTGCACCTGGCGATTCCGAAAAGCTCGGTATTTGTACGCGACGAACGCCGTCCGAGTGCTTCGGTACTGGTTGAGCTCTACCCCGGTCGAGGGTTGGAAGCCGGTCAGGTGATGGCCATCGTCAACCTGGTGGCAACCAGCGTGCCGGAACTGGACAAGTCCCAGGTCACTGTCGTCGACCAGAAGGGCAATCTGCTGTCCGAGCAGCTCGGCAACTCCGAGCTGACCATGGCAGGCAAGCAGTTCGACTACAGTCGCCGCATGGAAGGCATGCTCACCCAGCGTGTGCATAACATACTGCAGCCGGTGCTGGGCAACGATCGCTACAAGGCCGAAGTGTCGGCCGACGTCGACTTCAGTGCCGTTGAATCGACTTCCGAGCAGTTCAACCCGGACCAGCCGGCGCTGCGCAGCGAGCAGTCGGTCAATGAACAGCGCTCCAGTAGCATGGGGCCTCAAGGTGTGCCGGGTGCATTGAGCAACCAGCCGCCCGGCCCGGCCTCGGCGCCGCAGACAACCGGTGGCGCGCCCGGAGCGACTGCTGCCATCCAGCCAGGCCAGCCGCTGCTCGATGCCAACGGCCAGCAGATCATGGACCCGGCCACTGGCCAACCAATGCTCGCGCCGTACCCTGCGGACAAACGCCAGCAATCGACCAAGAACTTCGAACTTGATCGTTCCATCAGCCATACCCGCCAGCAGCAGGGCCGTTTGAATCGGCTGTCGGTCGCGGTGGTGGTCGATGACCAGGTCAAGGTCGACCCGGCAACCGGCGACACCACCCGTGCGCCATGGGCTGCTGAAGACCTGGCGCGCTTTACTCGCCTGGTCCAGGATGCGGTGGGCTTCGACGCCAGCCGCGGCGACAGCGTCAGCGTAATCAACGTGCCATTCGCTGCTGACCGCGGTGAAGTGATCAGCGAAATTCCGTTCTACTCGCAGCCGTGGTTCTGGGACATCATCAAGCAGGTCATGGGTGTGCTGTTCATCCTCGTGCTGGTGTTCGGCGTGCTGCGTCCGGTACTCAACAACATCACTGGCAATGGGAAGCAAAGCGCCGGTGCCGATGGCGACATGGAACTGGGCGGTATGCTCGGTCTGGATGGCGAATTGGCCAACGACCGCGTAAGCCTGGGTGGTCCGCAAAGCATTCTGCTGCCGAGCCCGAGCGAGGGCTACGACGCACAGCTCAATGCAATCAAGAGCCTGGTGGCCGAAGACCCGGGTCGTGTGGCCCAGGTCGTGAAAGAGTGGATCAACGCCGATGAGTGATAACCGAGCCCTAACCGCGAAACTGACCCGGGTCGACAAGGCGGCAATCCTGCTCTTGTCCTTGGGTGAAACCGATGCTGCCCAAGTGTTGCGGCACATGGGGCCCAAGGAAGTACAGCGGGTCGGCGTTGCCATGGCGCAGATGGGCAACGTCCATCGCGAGCAGGTCGAGCAGGTCATGAGCGAGTTCGTCGAGATTGTCGGCGACCAGACCAGCCTGGGTGTCGGCTCCGACGGCTACATTCGCAAGATGCTTACCCAGGCCTTGGGTGAAGACAAGGCCAACGGCCTTATCGACCGCATCCTGCTCGGTGGTAACACCAGCGGCCTGGACAGCCTCAAGTGGATGGAGCCACGAGCCGTAGCCGACGTCATTCGCTACGAGCACCCGCAGATCCAGGCCATTGTCGTGGCTTACCTGGACCCCGACCAGGCTGGTGAAGTGCTGGGCAACTTCGACCACAAGGTGCGCCTGGACATCATCCTGCGTGTCTCTTCGCTCAACACCGTGCAGCCGGCGGCGCTCAAGGAACTCAACCAGATCCTCGAGAAACAGTTCTCCGGGAACTCCAACGCGGCGCGTACCACCCTGGGTGGTATCAAGCGTGCTGCCGATATCATGAACTTCCTCGACAGCTCGGTGGAAGGCCAGTTGATGGATGCGATTCGCGACATCGACGGCGACCTCTCCGAGCAGATCGAAGACCTGATGTTCGTCTTCAACAACCTTGCCGATGTTGATGACCGTGGCATCCAGGCGCTGTTGCGTGAAGTGTCCTCCGATGTGCTGGTGGTGTCGCTCAAGGGCGCCGACGAGAAGGTCAAGGACAAGATTTTCAAGAACATGTCCAAGCGTGCCTCGGAATTGCTGCGCGACGACCTGGAGGCCAAAGGGCCGGTGCGGGTCAGCGACGTCGAGACGGCACAAAAGGAAATCCTCACCATCGCCCGCCGTATGGCCGAAGCCGGAGAAATCGTGCTCGGTGGCAAGGGCGGCGAAGAGATGATCTAAAGCCTGTCCCGCGATTTTTTTGAGTGCGTGCAATCATGTCAACCAACGAGCACCTGAGTGAGCTGATTCGCGCCAATGAGGTCGAGGGCTTCGATCGCTGGGCGTTGCCCAGTTTCGACCCGGAACCGGAACCTGAGCCCGAGCCGGAACCTGAGCCTGAAGTGGTTCAGGACGAAGTCGAGGAAGTGCCGCTGGAAGAAGTCCAGCCGCTGACCCTCGAAGAGCTCGAAAGCATTCGTCAGGAAGCCTACAACGAAGGCTTCGCCACCGGTGAGCGCGAAGGGTTCCATAGCACCCAGCTCAAGGTACGCCAAGAAGCTGAAACCGCTCTCAAGGCCAAGCTTGCCAGCCTCGAACGGCTGATGAGCAATTTGCTCGAGCCTATCGCCGAACAGGACAGCCAGATCGAGAAAGCGCTGGTGAGCCTGGTTGCGCACACGGTCCGAGAAGTTATTGGTCGTGAGTTGCGCAGCGACTCCAGCCAGATCGCTCAGGTATTGCGCGAAGCCCTGAAGTTGCTGCCCATGGGTGCGGAAAATATCCGTATTCACATCAATCCCCAGGACTTCGAGCAAGCCAAGGCCTTGCGTGAGCGCCACGAAGAACGCTGGAAGCTACTGGAAGACGAGACCCTGCTGCCCGGTGGTTGCCGCATCGAGACCGATTACAGCCGAATCGACGCGAGCATGGAAACGCGCATCGAAAAAGCCCTGGCGCAGTTGTTCGATCAGTTGCACGACCAGGGCCTGCATCCTGCGGCGCCAGACTTGAGCATCGATCTGGACGTTGCCGATGCGCCTTGATCGCACCAGCTTCGGCAAGCGCCTGCAAGGTTATGCCGACACGGTCAAGCTGCCCGCCCAACCTATCGTCGAGGGACGCCTGCTGCGCATGGTCGGTTTGACCCTCGAAGCCGAAGGCTTGCGTGCATCGATTGGAAGTCGCTGTGTGGTGATCAACGACGACAGCCACCATCCGGTGCAGGTCGAGGCCGAGGTCATGGGCTTTTCCGGGAGCAAGGTGTTCCTCATGCCAGTTGGCAGCGTGGTCGGAATCGCCCCGGGCGCGCGGGTGGTTCCGTTGGCCGACAATGGCCGCCTGCCCATGGGCATGAGCATGCTTGGGCGGGTGCTCGACGGTGCCGGCCGTGCGCTCGATGGCAAGGGCGGCATGAAGGCCGAAGACTGGGTGCCGATGGACGGCCCGACCATCAACCCGCTCAATCGTGACCCGATCAGTGTGCCGCTGGACGTCGGTATTCGCAGCATCAACGGCTTGTTGACCGTCGGCCGTGGCCAGCGTCTGGGTCTGTTTGCCGGTACCGGGGTCGGTAAGAGTGTGCTGCTGGGCATGATGACCCGCTTTACCGAGGCTGACATCATTGTGGTCGGCCTGATCGGTGAGCGGGGGCGGGAGGTCAAGGAATTCATCGAGCATATTCTGGGTGTCGAAGGCATCAAGCGTTCGGTGGTCGTGGCATCCCCGGCCGACGATGCGCCGCTGATGCGCTTGCGCGCGGCCATGTACTGCACGCGTATCGCCGAATATTTTCGCGACAAGGGCAAGAACGTCCTGTTGCTGATGGACTCGCTGACACGTTTCGCCCAGGCCCAGCGGGAAATTGCCCTGGCAATCGGTGAGCCGCCAGCGACCAAGGGTTATCCGCCGTCAGTGTTCGCCAAGTTGCCCAAGCTGGTGGAACGTGCCGGTAACGGTGAGGCGGGCGGTGGTTCGATCACCGCGTTCTACACCGTGTTGTCCGAGGGCGACGACCAGCAGGACCCGATTGCCGACTCGGCGCGGGGTGTGCTCGACGGGCATATCGTGCTGTCGCGACGGCTGGCTGAAGAAGGGCACTACCCGGCCATCGACATCGAAGCGTCGATCAGTCGGGTGATGCCGCAAGTGGTCAGCCCCGACCATCTGCGCGAAGCCCAGCAGTTCAAGCAGCTGTGGTCGCGTCTGTCGCAGAGCCGCGATCTGATCAGTGTCGGCGCTTATGTGGCCGGCGGTGATGCCGAAACCGACCTGGCCATTGCCTTGCAGCCAAAACTGGTGCACTACCTGCGCCAGGGCCTCAACGACAACGTCAGCATGCAACAGAGTCGCGAACACCTGGAAAGCGTATTTGCCCAGCCCAACCCCGGCGCGGGCGGCTAGTAGGCCATGTCTCGAACCAGTCGTGCGTCGCGCCTGGCACCGGTCGTGGAAATGGCCGAGAACGCCGAGCGCCAGGCCGCCCAGCGTTTGGGGCAATTCCAGCAGCAGGTGAACCTGGCCCAGGCCAAGCTTGCCGAGCTCGACCGCTTTCGCGAAGACTATCAACTGCAGTGGATCAACCGTGGTGGGCAGGGCGTGTCTGGCAGTTGGCTGGTCAATTACCAGCGCTTTCTCGGACAGTTGGAAAGCGCCATGACCCAGCAGCGCCAGAGCCTGACCTGGCACCAGAACAACCTCAACAATGCCCGGGGCACCTGGCAACAGGCTTATGCGCGGGTCGAAGGGTTGCGCAAGTTGGTGCAGCGGTACGTCGAGGAGGCGCGCATGATCGAAGACAAGCGCGAGCAGAAACTGCTCGATGAATTGTCCCAGCGCCTACCGCGTCACGAGCGCTATTGAGAGCGGTTTTAGTTGTTGTTGGGCGCCAAGGCTGCTAAACCTTCACGGTGTCTGCAATCGTCGTTATCGAAGGAATCGCCAACATGGCAGTTGATACTGAGGTTTCCCAGGATGGGGAAAAATTGACGATCAAGGTTAAAGGGCGCTTTGACTTTGGCAAGCATCTGGAATTTCGCAACGCCTATGAACACCAGCGCTGTGCCTCATCGGTGGTGGTTGATCTGCGCGAAGCGACCTACCTGGACAGCTCCGCGTTGGGGATGCTGTTGATGTTGCGTGATCACGTCGGTGGCGACGAGGCGGATGTGCGGGTGATCAATACCAACCCGGATGTGCGCAAGATTCTCGCCATCGCCAACTTCGACAAACTGTTCGATATCAGTTGATCCAGCCCATGCCCGAGTCGCGCCTGACCGTGCTCATCGCCGAAGATGGCGCGGCGGATCGCCTGTTGCTTGCGCGCATCGTCAGTAAGCAAGGCCACGATGTGCTGACTGCTGAAAACGGTGAGCAGGCGGTGGCGTTATTTGCTCAGCAGCGCCCGCAGTTGGTCCTGCTCGATGCGCTGATGCCGGTAATGGATGGCTTTGAAGCGGCGCGGCAAATAAAGGCGCTGGCAGGCGAGGCGTTGGTGCCGATTATTTTCCTGACGTCGCTGAGTGAGGAAGAAGCCCTGGTGCAGTGTCTGGAGGCCGGCGGTGACGACTTTCTGGCAAAGCCGTACCGGCCGGTAATCCTGGCGGCCAAGATCAAGGCCATGGACCGTCTGCGCAGGTTGCAGGCTACGGTGCTCGAGCAGCGCGACCAGATCGCCCGCCATCATCACCATTTGCTCAATGAGCAGCGGGTGGCCAAGGCTGTGTTCGACAAAGTGGCGCACGCGGGCTGCCTGAGTGCCCCGAACATCCGCTACCTGCAATCACCCTACGCGCTGTTCAATGGTGACCTGTTGTTGGCTGCGTACACCCCCTGCGGTGACATGCATGTGTTGCTCGGCGACTTCACCGGGCATGGCCTGCCGGCGGCGGTGGGGGCGATGCCGTTGGCAGAAATATTCTATGGCATGACTGCCAAAGGCTATGGCCTGGCGCAGACGTTGCGCGAGATGAACGCCAAGCTCAAACGCATCCTGCCTGTGGATATGTTCTGTTGCGCGCTGATGCTTAACCTGAGTTTGCAGCGCCGCATGGTCGAATTCTGGAACGGTGGCATGCCGGACGCCTATCTGCTGTCCGCTACTGGCGACGCTGATCCGTTGCCCATGGTGTCACGCCATTTGCCGTTGGGGGTGCTGGCGGCGGAACGCTTCGATGACTCGACTCAGGTGCTGCCGCTAGCGCTGGGCGAGCGCCTGTTGCTGTTGTCGGATGGGGTGGTCGATACCAGTGACGACAACGATCAATTGTTCGGTGTCGAGCGGCTGCTGCAGGTACTGGGCAATAACCACCAACCCGAGCTACTGTTTGCAGAGGTGCAGCAGGCGCTGGATGCCTTTCGTGGGCGCTCCCGTGATGATGTGAGCCTGCTGGAAATTACGGTGGTCGAAGCGGATGCCTTGTTGCCGCGTCCGCTGATCTATTCTGACAGTGGGCAATCCGCGCCGCTGGACTGGTCGTCGCAGTTCGAATTTCGCGCCGAAACGCTCAAGCGCTTCAATCCATTGCCGTTTCTGTTGCAGCTGTTGCAGGAAATCCATGGCTTGCGGGCCCAGAGTGGCGCATTGCATTGCGTGTTGAACGAGCTGTACTCCAACGCCCTGGAACATGGGGTGCTGGGACTGGATTCCGGTCTCAAGCGCGATGCCCAGGGTTTTGCCGAATACTACCGCCAGCGCAACGAGCGCTTGCAAGCGTTGTGCAGTGGCTATATCCGGGTAGGGTTGCGTATTGAACCTCAAGGCCAGGATGGCCGTCTGATCATTGAGGTTGAAGACAGTGGCAAAGGTTTCGATGTGAGCAACGTACTGGCGCGTCCGCTGGTTGAGCAAGGGTTGCACGGGCGCGGGTTGAATCTTGTACGCCGACTCAGTCGACGTGCCGAATGGGGTGACCAGGGGCGCCGAGTATGCGTGGAGTTCGCTTGGGAGGCTCTGGCATAATCCAACTTGATCAAGGAGTGAGCAAGTGTCCGATATTCATATAGATCACGAGGTGTTGAGCGGTCTCCAGGAAGTCATGGAGCATGATTATGCGCAGTTGATCAGAACCTTTCTCCTGGACTCCGAAGTCCGTCTTAACCTGTTGCACCAGGCCACAACTGCACAACAGCTTGGCCATGCTGCGCACAGCTTCAAGGGCAGCAGCAGCAACATGGGCGCCACAGCCCTGGCGGCGTTGTGTCAGCAATTGGAGGAGCGCGTCAAACAGCCTCCGCTCACCGATATTGAAAACCTGATCAATCAGATTCATCGCGAGTATGACGTGGTCCGGGTCCTGTATATCGAAGAGTGCGAGCGAGTTTCCGGTTGACCTGATATCGATGGGCTTGGCGCGAGTCTTGCAGAGTCTCTGCTAATTAACATTGATCCCCTCTGTCGCGGAGACTCCCACATGCCGGTCGCTTCCAACCCATTGCTGCAGGTCGGTACCGCAACAAAGGCTTCGCGCGCTGCCGGCAACCAGCCGGACAAGGCGCTGCAGGCGACGAACGACAAGGCCTCGGGCTTTTCCAACGTGTATGCCCAGCAGTCACGGGACAAACCGTCGAACCCAGCTGATGTGCAAAGCCGCGGCAAGACCGAGCCCGCTAGCAAGGATGTTGCAAGCGGCAAGGGCACCGCCACCGAGCAGAAGAAAGTTGCCGACAGCGGCAAAACCTTGCCTGAAGACCAAGACGGCGCGCCCGCAGCAGGCAGTGAGACGCCGGATCCTACGCTGATCGATCCCAATCTGGTTGCCGGCCAGGTCACCGACGCGCAACCCGGTGCCCAGTTGATTCAGGCCCAGGCCGAGACAGTGGCGCCGGTTGTTCAGGCTGCTCAGTTGCAGGCCCAGGTTGCGGCGCCAGTTGTGACAGAAGAGCCAGAATTCGACCCGCAAGCCGATCCACTGGATGATATGCCTGCCTTGCGCATGGCGTTGGAGCAAAGCGCCCAGTCACAGGGGACCACCTCGGCGCACAGCGCCAGTAAAACGGCGACTGCACAGCCAGAAGCGACCACAGGGCAGGCGGCCGTCAATACCATGGCGGGAATGCTCGACAAGGCTGGGGCAGGAGGTGAGCAGGGCGAGGCGGGTGACAAGGCATTTTCCGGGCTTCTCGATGACGGCCTCAAAGACCTCAAGAGTGCTTCCAGTGACACGCGCGTAGACAATTTTGCCGAGCGCCTGAGTGCACTGACGCAAGCGGCAACAGCGAAAACCGCTAATGTTGTGCCGGCGGCGCCCGCGCCTCTACATCAGCCATTGGCGATGAACCAGGGTGGTTGGGCTGAAGGCTTGGTCAACCGCGTGATGTACTTGTCGAGCCAGAACCTCAAGTCTGCGGACATTCAGTTGGAGCCAGCAGAGTTGGGGCGCCTGGACATTCGCGTTAACCTCGCGCCTGAGCAGCAGGCGCAGATCACATTCACCAGTGGCCATGTCGGTGTCCGTGAAGCACTGGAAAACCAAGTGCACCGGCTCAAGGAGATGTTTGCCCAGCAGGGTCTTGGCCAGCCGGATGTGAATGTCGCCGACCAGTCGCGCGGTCAGCAACAACAAGGCCAGCCTGATTCGCCACGCCTCAGTGGTGTGGCGGCGCGGCGCAATGCGGCGGGCGAAAGCGCTGAGGTTGCTGCCAGTACTGCCCCTGTCGAGCAGCAGGCCGTGGTCGGCTCCAGCGCGGTCGACTATTACGCCTGACTTTCCCCGGGTGGGGGCGGGCTTGAGCCGCGATGCGATCGTGAAGAGAATTTGCTATCGCGGGGCAAGCCGGTTCCTACTGCCAATCGTTGCACCAGGTTGGCATAACACTTGCTCAACCCACGCCATGTGACTGAATTCTCCGATGAATGACGGAATATTGGCATGGCGAAGAGCGACGCAGTGAAAGACCCCGCCGCTAAAGGCAAACTCAAGATGATCCTGCTGCTGGTGCTGGCGTTGCTGCTGGCCATCGGCCTGTCGGTTGGCGCTACCTGGTTCGTCTTGCATAAGTCTGAAGACAAGCCCGCGGCCGATCCGGCGCAGGTTGGCAGCCTCAAGCCGGCGGCCATTTACGAGCCGTTGACCCCAGCTTTCGTGGTCAACTTCAACCAGAATGGTCGCCAGCGCTATATGCAGGTAAGTATCACCCTGCAGGGGCGAGACCAGGCTGCGCTTGATGCGTTGAAGGTGCATATGCCGGTTATCCGCAACAATCTGGTGATGATGTTCTCCGGGCAAGGCTTCGACACCCTGGCAAGTCCTGTCGGTCAGGAAATGTTGCGCCAGAAGGCAACCGCCAGCGTGCAGGAAGTTGCCCAGAAGGAAGTCGGCAAACCGGTCGTAGACCAATTGCTGTTCACCAATTTCGTATTGCAGTAGGAGCCACCGATGGCCGTGCAGGACCTGCTGTCCCAGGATGAAATCGATGCCTTGTTGCATGGCGTCGACGATGGGCTGGTGCAAACCGAGACCAATGCCGAACCTGGCAGCGTCAAGAGCTATGACCTGACCAGTCAGGATCGCATCGTTCGTGGACGCATGCCGACCCTGGAAATGATCAACGAGCGCTTTGCGCGTTACACCCGAATCAGCATGTTCAACCTGTTGCGTCGCTCCGCCGACGTTGCGGTGGGGGGTGTGCAGGTGATGAAGTTCGGTGAGTACGTGCATTCGCTGTATGTGCCAACCAGCTTGAACCTGGTGAAAATCAAGCCGCTGCGCGGTACTTCGCTGTTCATTCTCGACGCCAAGCTGGTGTTCAAGCTGGTGGACAACTTCTTTGGTGGCGACGGACGGCACGCCAAGATCGAAGGCCGGGAGTTCACCCCCACCGAGCTGCGTGTGGTGCGCATGGTGCTGGACCAGGCCTTCGTCGATCTCAAGGAAGCCTGGCAGGCGATCATGCCGGTCAACTTCGAGTACATCAACTCGGAGGTCAACCCGGCCATGGCCAACATTGTCGGGCCGAGTGAGGCGGTGGTGGTATCCACCTTCCACATCGAGCTCGATGGTGGCGGCGGCGATCTGCACGTGACCATGCCGTACTCGATGATCGAGCCTGTGCGCGAAATGCTCGATGCCGGTTTCCAGTCAGACCTGGACGATCAGGATGAGCGCTGGATCAAGGCCCTGCGTGAAGACGTCCTGGATGTCAGTGTGCCGCTAAGTGCCACCGTGGCCCGGCGCCAGCTGAAATTGCGCGACATCCTGCACATGCAGCCGGGTGATGTGATTCCGGTTGAATTGCCTGATGAACTGGTTTTGCGAGCCAATGGCGTGCCGTCGTTCAAGGCCAAGCTGGGTTCGCACAAGGGGACTTTGGCCCTGCAGATTATTGATCCGATCGAGCGCCGTTGAGCGGCGCCGGTTGTTCCAACTCCGAATTGATTGCCCGTCGAGGACAAAATGGCTAACGAAAACGACATCACCTCTCCAGAGGAGCAGGCTCTGGCTGATGAGTGGGCTGCTGCCCTGGAAGAAACCGGCGATGCCGGCCAGGCCGATATCGATGCACTGCTGGCCGCTGACGTTGGCGGCGGATCCTCTTCCAATCGCCTGCCAATGGAAGAATTCGGCAGTTCGCCGCGCAGCAACGAACCGGTAAGTCTGGAAGGTCCGAACCTGGACGTGATCCTGGATATTCCGGTGAGTATTTCCATGGAAGTGGGCAGCACCGAGATCAACATTCGCAACCTGCTGCAACTCAACCAGGGCTCGGTGATCGAGCTTGATCGCCTGGCCGGTGAGCCGCTCGATGTGCTGGTCAACGGCACCCTGATTGCCCACGGTGAAGTGGTGGTGGTCAACGAAAAGTTCGGCATTCGCCTGACTGACGTGATCAGTCCAAGCGAACGCATCAAGAAGCTGCGCTGAGTGAGTCGGCTCTGGCATTGCGCCCTGGCGTTGGCTGGTGCGCTGTACATGGACGTGGCGCTGGCCGCGGCTACGGTGCAGCCGGTTGGCGTTGCAGCGCCAGCGGTAAGCGGTGGTGGCAGCGCAGTCGGGCAATTGACTCAATTAGTGTTGGGTTTGTTGCTGGTACTGGGCTTGATTTTCCTGCTGGCCTGGCTGTTACGCCGGGTGCAGAACGCAGCGCCAACGGGTGGCCAGGTCATTGAGATTCTCGGCAGTCGCACATTGGGCCCCCGGGACAGGCTGCTGCTCATTCAGGTGGGCAAGGAGCAGATCCTGATTGGGCACTCACCCGGCAGCATCGAGGCGTTACATGTCATGGCCGAACCAGTCGAAGTGCCTGCCAGTGCACGTCAGGCAACACCAGAATTCGCCCAGCGCCTGTTGGAGTTGATGGGCAAGGATCAGAAGGGTAAGTCGTAATGGGCGCATTGCGCATGATGTTGACGCTGCTGTTGCTGTTGGCAGCGCCACTGGCCCTGGCCGCCGATCCGTTGTCGATCCCGGCCATCACCTTGTCCAGTGGGGCGGACGGGCAGCAGGAGTATTCGGTCAGTCTGCAGATCCTGCTGATCATGACGGCGCTGAGTTTCATCCCGGCGTTCGTCATTCTGATGACCAGTTTCACCCGCATCATCATTGTCTTCTCCATTCTGCGTCAGGCCCTTGGCCTGCAGCAGACGCCGTCGAACCAGATCCTCACCGGCATGGCGCTGTTTCTGACCATGTTCATCATGGCGCCGGTGTTTGATCGGGTGAACAAAGATGCCCTGCAGCCGTACCTGAACGAGCAGATGGTGGCGCAGGAAGCAATTGCCAAGGCCCAGGTGCCGCTCAAGGACTTCATGCTGGCGCAGACCCGCCAGAGTGACCTGGACCTGTTCATGCGTCTATCCAAGCGGACTGATATCGCCAGCCCCGATCAGGCGCCGTTGACCATTCTGGTGCCGGCGTTTGTGACCTCCGAGCTGAAAACCGCGTTCCAGATCGGCTTCATGATATTCATCCCGTTCCTGATCATCGACCTGGTAGTGGCCAGTGTGTTGATGGCCATGGGTATGATGATGCTCTCGCCGCTGATCATCTCGCTGCCGTTCAAGATCATGCTGTTCGTGTTGGTCGATGGCTGGGCGCTGATCATGGGCACCCTGGCTGGCAGTTTCGGCGGCGTTTGAAGCCGCGAGGAGAAGATCATGACCCCTGAAGTTGCCGTCGATCTGTTTCGTGATGCGCTGTGGCTGACCACGCTGATGGTTGCGGTGCTGGTGGTGCCAAGCCTGCTGGTGGGGTTGATGGTGGCGATGTTCCAGGCTGCTACGCAGATCAACGAACAAACGTTGAGCTTCCTGCCGCGCCTATTGGTGATGTTGGTAACGCTGATCGTGGTCGGGCCTTGGCTGGTGCAGAAATTCATGGAATACATGCTGTCGCTGTACGGCAGTATCCCGCAGCTCATCGGCTGACGTGTCGATGCTCGAGCTGACCGATACGCAGATAGGCACCTGGGTCGCCAGTTTCATCCTGCCGCTGTTTCGTGTGGCGGCGGTGCTGATGACGATGCCGGTGATCGGTACCACCCTGGTATCAACGCGTATTCGTCTGTACATGGCTGTGGCCATCACCGTGGTGATCGTACCGGGCTTGCCGCCTATGCCTGAAGTGCACGCGCTGGATCTGAGTGCGCTGCTGCTGATCGCTGAGCAGATCATCATTGGCGCGCTGTTTGGTATGTCGCTGCAGCTGTTTTTCCAGATATTCGTTATTGCCGGACAGATCGTCGCAATTCAGATGGGCATGGCGTTCGCTTCCATGGTCGACCCCGCCAACGGGGTCAACGTCGCGGTCATCAGCCAGTTCCTGACCATGTTGGTGACCTTGCTGTTCCTGGGTATCAATGGCCACCTGGTGGTGTTCGAGGTGCTGACCGAAAGCTTCACCACCTTGCCGGTGGGCGGCGGATTGCTGGTCAACCACTTCTGGGACCTGGCCCTGCGCCTGAGTTGGGTGCTGGGGGCTGCGTTGCTGCTGGTGCTGCCGGCGATCACCGCGTTGCTGGTGGTCAACATTGCTTTTGGCGTGATGACTCGAGCAGCCCCACAACTGAACATCTTCTCGATCGGTTTCCCCCTGACGCTGGTGCTTGGATTGGGCATCTTCTGGGTCACCCTGGCTGACATTCTTCCGCATTATCAGGCACTGGCTTCCGAGGCCTTGCAGTGGATGCGTGAACTGGCAAGGGCGCGCTGAGCATGGCAGAAAGTGAAAGCGGGCAAGATAAAACAGAAGACCCCACCGACAAGCGCAAAAAAGACGCACGAGAAAAGGGTGAGATCGCGCGTTCCAAGGAGCTCAATACGGTAGCGGTAACCCTTGCTGGTGCCGGGGCGTTGCTGGCTTTCGGTGGAGGCATGGCGCAGGCCTTGATGGAGCTGATGCGTAGCAACTTCATCCTGCCTCGCGAGGTAATTACCGATGAACGATTCATGGGGATTTTCCTCATGGCTGCTGGCAAGACCGCCTTGCTCACCATCCAGCCCGTGCTGCTGGTGTTGCTGGTGGCATCGATCATTGGTCCGGTAGCGTTAGGTGGGTTCCTGTTTTCCGGCAGTCTGCTGCAGCCCAAATTCAGCCGGATGAATCCGCTCGCCGGTATCAAGCGGATGTTCTCGGTCAACGCCTTGTCCGAGCTGCTCAAGGCACTGGCCAAATTCTTCATGATTCTGATTGTCGCGTTGGTAGTGCTATCGGCAGACCGTGACGACCTGCTGGCGATTGCCAACGAGCCGTTGGAACAGGCGATCATTCATGGCGTGCAGGTTGTGGGGTGGAGTGCGTTATGGATGGCTGCGGGGTTGCTGCTGATTGCTGCGGCGGACGTTCCGATCCAGCTTTGGCAGACGCACAAGAAAATGCTCATGACCAAGCAAGAGATTCGCGACGAATACAAGGACAGCGAAGGCAAACCCGAGGTCAAGCAGCGTATCCGCCAGCTCCAGCGCGATGCATCGCAGCGGCGAATGATGGCTGCAGTTCCCGATGCCGATGTCATCATCACCAACCCGACGCACTATGCCGTGGCACTCAAGTACGACCCCGAGCAGGGCGCCGCGCCAGTGTTGCTGGCCAAGGGTGCTGACTTCATTGCCTTGAAAATTCGCGAAATCGCCAACGAACACAAAATCCAGGTGCTCGAGTCTCCGGCCCTGGCGCGTTCGA
The DNA here is from genome assembly GCF_036324085.1 of Pseudomonas auratipiscis. Lineage (NCBI taxonomy): Bacteria > Pseudomonadati > Pseudomonadota > Gammaproteobacteria > Pseudomonadales > Pseudomonadaceae > Pseudomonas > Pseudomonas auratipiscis. The sequence continues at coordinate 60,374 of NZ_JAZDCU010000019.1, read as the reverse complement.
TCTACTACTCCACCGAGCTTGAGCAGGAAATCCCGGCGGGCTTGTACCTTGCTGTGGCTCAGGTACTGGCCTATGTGTTTCAGATTCGTCAGTACCGCGCCGGCAAAGGCAAACCGCCGGAGCCGCTCAAGGACCTGCCTATTCCACCGGACCTGCAGCACGACTAAGTGTCTGCACAGGCCGAAAATCCGGTCGCTTTCGGTCGGTTCGGGCATGCCCCGGGGGTGCGACGCATCTGACCGCCACGCTTTGCCGAGCATGCTCGGCGCTCACAAAGCCCCCTGACACCTCAAAGTTGGAAGGCTTCTTGCAAAGGCAGCGCTGCGCGCGACATTCGCGTCAAAGTTTTGCTTGAGCTAGACGAGGAATACAGGTGGACCGCTCTCAGTTAATCAGCAATGCCCGTAACAACCTGGCCGGGTTAGGCCGGGGGAATCTGGGTGTGCCGCTGTTGCTGCTGGTGATGCTGGCAATGATGATGTTGCCGATTCCGCCGTTCTTGCTCGACGTGTTCTTCACCTTCAACATCGCCTTGTCGATCGTGGTCCTGCTGGTCTGTGTCTACGCCCTGCGCCCGCTCGATTTTGCAGCCTTTCCGACCATTCTGCTGGTAGCGACGTTGCTGCGCCTGGCCCTGAACGTGGCGTCCACGCGGGTGGTCATGCTTCATGGTCAAGATGGTCATGCCGCCGCCGGTAAGGTGATCCAGGCCTTCGGTGAGGTGGTGATCGGCGGTAACTACGTGGTCGGTATCGTGGTGTTCGCGATTCTGATGATCATCAACTTTGTGGTGGTAACCAAAGGTGCCGGGCGGATTTCCGAGGTGAGCGCACGTTTCACTCTCGATGCCATGCCGGGCAAGCAGATGGCCATCGATGCCGACCTCAATGCCGGCCTGATCGATCAGGCGCAGGCCAAGGCGCGACGCTCCGAGGTGGCCCAGGAGGCCGAGTTCTACGGTTCCATGGATGGCGCCAGCAAGTTCGTTCGCGGTGACGCCATCGCCGGGTTGCTGATCCTCTTCATCAACCTGATCGGCGGCATGCTGGTCGGTATGTTCCAGCACGGCATGACCTTCGGCGATGCCGGTAAGGTCTACGCCTTGCTGACCATCGGTGACGGTTTGGTGGCGCAATTGCCATCACTGTTGTTGTCCACGGCTGCGGCGATCATGGTGACGCGAGCTTCCGGTTCCGAGGAAATGGGGCAGCAGATAAACCGGCAGATGTTCACGTCGCCCAAGGCGCTGGGCGTATCGGCAGGCATCATGATCGTCATGGGCCTGGTGCCCGGCATGCCGCATTTCGCCTTTCTCAGTTTGGGGCTTGTGGCCGCCGGTGGTGCCTATTGGCTGTGGCGCAAGCAGAACCAGGCCAAGGTAAAGGCCCTGGAAGAAGTTCAGCGCCAGCAGGACCTGCTGCCATCGCCGCAACGCGCCATCGACACCAAGGAGCTGGGTTGGGACGATGTGACGCCTATCGATATGATTGGCCTCGAAGTGGGTTACCGGCTGATTCCCCTGGTGGACCGTAACCAGGGTGGGCAGTTGCTGGCGCGGATCAAGGGTGTGCGCAAGAAGCTCTCCCAGGACCTGGGCTTTCTCATGCCCACGGTGCATATTCGCGACAACCTCGATCTGGCGCCCAGCGCCTACCGCCTGACCCTGATGGGGGTGATCCTGGCCGAAGCCGAGATCTATCCGGATCGCGAGCTGGCCATCAACCCCGGGCAAGTATTCGGTACCCTCAACGGGATTGCCGCCCGCGATCCGGCGTTTGGCCTGGAAGCGGTGTGGATCGACGTCAGTCAGCGCAGCCAGGCGCAGTCGCTGGGCTACACGGTGGTGGACGCCAGCACCGTAGTTGCCACGCATTTGAATCAGATTCTGCACAAGCATTGCCACGAACTGATCGGCCACGAAGAAGTCCAGCAGTTGCTGCAAGTGCTGGCCAAGGCATCGCCCAAGCTTGCTGAAGAGCTGGTACCGGGTGTCATTACTTTGTCGGGGTTGCTCAAAGTCCTGCAGGCACTGCTTGCCGAGCAAGTGCCGGTGCGTGATATTCGTAGTATTGCCGAGGCTATCGCCAACAACCCGGCCAAGAGTCAAGATACCGCCGCGCTGGTGGCTGTGGTCCGCGTCGGATTGTGTCGCGCCATCGTCCAAAGCATTGTCGGCGTTGAGTCCGAGCTGCCTGTGATTACCTTGGAACCAAGGTTGGAACAGATTTTGCTGAATAGTCTGCAAAGGGCCGGGCAAGGTCAGGAAGACGGTGTTCTTCTTGAACCGAGCATGGCTGAAAAGCTTCAGCGTTCGTTGATCGAGGCTGCCCAGCGTCAAGAGATGCAGGGGCAACCGGCGATCCTGCTGGTCGCAGGACCGGTACGAGCGATGCTGTCGCGATTTGGCCGTCTGGCTGTACCGAATTTGCATGTTTTGGCGTATCAGGAAATACCTGACAACAAGCAAGTTACCATCGTTGCCACAGTAGGCCCCAACGGCTGAGGTAGTGGGTTATGCAAGTTAAGCGTTTTTTCGCCGCCGATATGCGTCAGGCCATGAAGCTGGTTCGAGATGAGCTGGGGGCTGAAGCCGCCATCATCGGCAACCGACGGATTGCTGGCGGTGTCGAGCTGACGGCTGCGCTGGACTACAAGCTGTCCGCCCTGGCGCCGCGGGTTCCGAATGTGGAGCTCGAAGATGAACTGCGCAAGACCCAGTCGCGCATCGTCACTGCCCAGGCCGAGCTTAGTAGCCGTAGCGAAAGCGAAGAGGGTAACCGCCAGTTGTTTGCCGGCTTGCCGCTGACCGCGTCCGAGCCGTTGGTCGAACCGCAGGTCGATGAGCCAGTCGCGCCGGTTGCAGCCGCTGCTGCGCCGGTTGACCCACGCCTGTTCGACGCCATGCGTTCGGAGCTCACTGGCCTGCGTGAGCTGCTTGAAGTTCAGCTCGGCTCGCTGGCCTGGAGCCAGTTGCAGGGCAACCAACCACAACAGGCCAATCTCTGGCGTCGCCTGCAGCGTATCGGTCTGTCCGGGCCGCTGGCGCGTGAGCTGCTGGATCAGATCAGCAGCATCGATGAGCCGCGCCGCGCCTGGCGCATGTTGCTGGCGCACCTGGCACGCCGTATCGATGTGCCCGAAATCGAACCGATCGAAGAAGGTGGTGTGATTGCCATGGTCGGGCCGGCCGGAATGGGCAAGACCACTACACTGGCCAAATTGGCAGCGCGCTATGTGCTCAAGTACGGCGCGCAGAACCTGGCCCTGGTGAGCATGGACAGTTTTCGAATTGGCGCCCAGGAGCAGCTCAAGACATTGGGTCGCATCCTCAACGTGTCAGTGACCCACGTCGATCCGGGGCAGTCCCTGGCCCAGGCGCTTGAGCCACTGCTGCGCAAGCGCGTGGTGCTGATCGATACCGCAGGCCTGCAAGCCAGTGATCCTGCCTTGCGCATGCAACTGGAAACGCTTGCCGGGCGCGGTATTGCGTCAAAAAATTATCTGGTGTTGGCAACGACCAGCCAGAAGCAGGTGCTGACTGCCGCTTATCACAGCTACAAGCGCTGTGGGCTGGCAGGCTGCATCCTGACCAAGCTTGATGAAACAGCCAGCCTCGGGGAAGTACTGAGCCTGGCCATCAGTCATGAATTGCCAGTGGCCTATCTAACCGATGGTCCACGCATTCCTGACGATCTGCACCTGCCGCGCAGACACCAGTTGGTCAGCCGCGCGGTGAGTGTGCAGATGCAGGAGGAGCCCAGCGAAGAGGCGATGGCCGATATGTTCGCTGATCTCTACCACAGCCCCGGCAAGCGTGTTGGCTGAGGTGATTGTGAAGACGTTGCAAAGTATCTGCATTGATGGACTGCCAGGCATTTTTCAGGTGTTGAAAGCGCAGCCGGTCATGTGGCCTCAGTCTAAGCAAGACAAGGTAATGAACAAACATGGGTAGCATGCATCCCGTACAGGTGATCGCCGTAACTGGCGGCAAAGGTGGCGTCGGCAAGACTAACGTGTCAGTGAACCTTTCATTGGCATTGGCAGAGCTTGGCCGTCGGGTCATGCTGCTCGATGCCGACCTCGGCCTGGCCAACGTCGACGTATTGCTCGGCCTTGCGCCCAAGCGCACTTTGGCCGATGTGATCGAAGGTCGTTGTGAGCTGCGCGATGTGCTGCTGCAAGGGCCGGGGGGCGTGCGCATTGTGCCGGCCGCTTCCGGCACGCAGAGCATGGTGCACCTGGCGCCTGCCCAGCACGCAGGCCTGATCCAGGCATTCAGCGAGATCGGCGACAATCTCGATGTACTGGTGATCGATACCGCTGCGGGTATTGGTGACTCGGTAGTCAGTTTCGTGCGCGCGGCGCAAGAAGTGTTGCTGGTGGTGTGCGACGAGCCCACTTCCATCACCGACGCCTATGCCTTGATCAAATTGCTCAACCGCGATTACGGCATGAATCGCTTCCGCGTCCTGGCCAACATGGCACAAAGCCCTCAAGAGGGCCGCAACCTGTTCGCCAAGTTGACCAAGGTCACAGATCGCTTCCTTGACGTAGCCCTACAATACGTCGGCGCGGTGCCTTACGACGAGTGCGTGCGCAAGGCTGTGCAGAAGCAGCGAGCGGTCTATGAAGCCTTCCCGCGTTCCAAGTGCGCGCTGGCATTCAAGGCCATTGCTCAGAAGGTCGATACCTGGCCGCTGCCGGCAAACCCGCGTGGACACCTGGAGTTTTTTGTCGAGCGCCTGGTGCAACCGACGAGTGCGGGACCTGTGCTATGAACGCCAGCGGTTATCGGATGTACAGCAAGGCTTCTCGCGATGGACAGTACGAGTTGATCGAGCGCTATGCGCCGCTGGTCAAGCGTATCGCCTATCACTTGCTGGCACGTTTGCCAGCCAGTGTGCAGGTGGAGGATTTGATCCAGGCCGGCATGATCGGCCTGCTTGAAGTCTCCAACAAGTACGACGCGAGCAAGGGTGCCAGTTTCGAGACCTACGCCGGTATCCGTATCCGCGGGGCAATGCTTGACGAAGTACGTAAAGGTGATTGGGCGCCGCGCTCGGTCCACCGCAATACCCGCATGGTCAGTGACGCGATACGTGCAATTGAAGCAAAAACCGGCCGTGACGCTAAAGATCACGAGGTTGCTGCCGAACTTCAATTGAGTCTCGATGATTATTACGGGATTTTGAATGACACCCTGGGCAGTCGCCTGTTCAGTTTCGACGACCTGTTGCAGGACGGCGAACATGAAGGCCTGCACGAGGACGGCGCCACCGCCCAACTCGAGCCTTCGCGCGATCTGGAAGACGAGCGCTTCCAGGCAGCCTTGGCCGACGCGATCGCCAATCTGCCGGAACGCGAGCGTCTGGTGCTGGCGCTGTACTACGACGAGGAACTGAACCTCAAGGAAATCGGTGAGGTCCTGGGTGTCAGTGAGTCGCGCGTCAGTCAGTTGCACAGCCAGTGTGCGGCGCGTTTGCGTAGTCGCCTGGGAGAATGGCGGGCGCGTTGAACGCAGGTTCAATGCAGTCGTGAAACGAAGTACCCGAATTGATTGAATGCGCGTTCAGCGCTGAGCGCGTTAAAGACTGCTTGGAGGTCTAATTGAACAAAGACATGAAAATCCTCATCGTCGACGACTTTTCGACGATGCGGCGGATCATCAAGAACCTGTTGCGTGACCTGGGCTTTACCAACACCCAGGAAGCCGACGACGGCAACACGGCGCTGCCGATGCTCGAAAGCGGTCACTTCGATTTTCTCGTAACCGACTGGAACATGCCTGGCATGTCCGGCATCGACCTGCTGCGCAAAGTGCGCGCCGATGAGCGTCTCAAGCACCTGCCGGTGCTGATGGTCACCGCCGAAGCCAAGCGCGAGCAGATCATCGAAGCGGCACAGGCCGGCGTCAACGGTTATGTGGTCAAGCCGTTCACTGCCCAGGTGCTGAAAGAAAAGATCGAGAAGATCTTCGAGCGCGTCAATAGCTGAGACACGCCACGGGGGCGCTATGGAGCAAACACAATCATCGTTGGACGGCTTTGAGTCGACACTCAAAAAGCACGCCCACGAACTGGTCGACAGCCTCGAACGAGGGAAATTTGGCGACGCGGTGCAACTCATCCATCAGCTGAACCAGACCCGTGACCTCGGCTTGTACCAGGAAGTGGGCAAGCTCACTCGTGAGTTGCACAGCGCGATCGTCAGTTTCCAGATCGATCCGCACATGCCTCAGGCCGAGGAAGTTTCGCAGATTACCGATGCCACCGAGCGCTTGTCCTATGTGGTCAAGCTGACCGAGGGTGCCGCGAATCGCACCATGGACCTGGTCGAGGAGAGCACCCCGGTACTGCACGAACTCAGTGATGAAGCACGTGACCTGCGTGCCGATTGGCAGCGCTTCTTGCGCCGCGAAGTGGCTGCGCCGGAGTTTCGCGAGCTGATGCACCGCGTCGATCGGTTTCTGGAGCGCAGCGAGGAAGGCAGTCGCAAGGTCGCCGGCCACCTCAACGATATTTTGCTGGCTCAGGACTATCAGGACCTGACCGGTCAGGTGATCAAACGTGTTACGGCACTGGTCACCGAAGTAGAAAGCAATCTGCTCAAGCTCGTGCTGATGGCCAGTCAGGTCGACCGTTTTGCCGGTATCGAACATGACCACCAGCAGTTGCGTGCTGAAAAAGATCAAGAAAAACATCCGACTCGGGGTGAAGGTCCGCAGATTCATGCCGATAAGCGTGAAGACGTTGTGTCCGGTCAGGACGATGTCGACGATCTGCTGTCCAGTCTGGGTTTTTAGGGAGCACGTTTAATGAGCTTCGGCGCCGATGAAGAAATCCTCCAGGATTTTCTGGTAGAAGCCGGCGAGATTCTTGAGCAACTGTCCGAGCAATTGGTCGAGCTGGAAAGCCGTCCCGATGATGCCGACCTGCTCAATGCAATCTTTCGCGGTTTTCACACTGTAAAAGGGGGCGCCGGCTTCCTCCAGCTCAACGAGCTGGTGGAGTGCTGCCACATCGCCGAAAACGTCTTCGACATCCTGCGCAAGGGTGAGCGACGCGTCGATTCCGAGCTGATGGACGTGGTCCTGGAAGCGCTGGATACGGTCAATAGCATGTTCGGCCAGGTGCGTGAACGCAGTGATGTCACTGCCGCTACACCTGAGTTGTTGGCGGCACTGGCTCGCCTGGCCGAGCCTGCAGGGGCCGAGCCGGTAGCGAAGCCCGAGCCGGCACCGGTGCTTGAGCAAGCGCCTGAGCCAGTGGCCGAAGCAGACATCACCGATACCGAATTCGAGCAACTGCTTGATTCGCTTAATGCCGTCAAGGCTGAGGCACAAGCGCAAGAACAGGCACCTGTCGCAGCCAGCGACGAGATTACCGACGCCGAGTTCGAATCGCTGCTCGACCAGTTGCATGGCAAGGGGCAGTTCGCACCCGACAGCGTCAGCACGCCTGCACCTGTGGAGCCATCGGCCCAGGGTGCAAGCGATGAAATCACCGATGACGAGTTCGAAGCGCTGCTTGACCAGTTGCATGGCAAGGGCAGCTTTGCCGTCGAGGCCCTGACCGCCACGTCTGCACCGGCACCGCAAGCAGACGCGGCAGCAGCCGGCGATCATATTTCCGAGCATGAGTTCGAAGCCCTGCTCGATGAGTTGCATGGCAAAGGCAAGTTTGCACCCGACAGCGTTGCGACCGCCGCTGCTCCCGCTGCCGCCGTGGCCGCCAAACCTGCAACCGCTCCAGCCCAGGCGCCTGCGCCGGCACCGGTAGCCAAAGCTGCTGCCGCACCGGCCAAGGCCGCGGCACCTGCGTCTGCACGTCAAGCTGCACCGGCTGCAGAGAAACACCCCGCCAGCGAGACGGAAACAACCGTACGCGTCGATACCGCACGCCTGGACGAGATCATGAACATGGTCGGCGAACTGGTGCTGGTACGTAATCGGCTGGTACGCCTGGGCCTGAACAGTGGTGATGAAGCCATGTCCAAGGCGGTGTCGAACCTGGACGTGGTGACGGCCGACCTGCAGACCGCCGTCATGAAGACGCGCATGCAGCCGATCAAGAAAGTCTTCGGGCGTTTCCCACGCCTGGTTCGCGACCTTGCCCGGCAGTTGAAGAAAGAAATCAACCTGGAGTTGGTTGGCGAAGAAACCGACCTCGACAAGAACCTTGTCGAGGCCCTGGCCGACCCGTTGGTGCACTTGGTGCGCAACGCCGTGGACCACGGCGTCGAAACGCCCGAAGAACGCGAAGCGGCGGGCAAGTCCCGCGGTGGCAAGGTGGTGCTCTCGGCCGAGCAGGAAGGCGATCACATCCTGCTGTCGATCTCCGATGATGGCAAGGGTATGGATGCCAATGTCCTGCGCGCCATTGCGGTAAAACGCGGCGTGATGGACAAGGATGCCGCCGACCGCCTGAGCGACACCGAATGCTACAACCTGATTTTCGCCCCGGGCTTCTCGACCAAGACCGAGATCTCCGACGTGTCGGGGCGCGGCGTGGGCATGGACGTGGTGAAAACCAAGATCGCTCAGCTCAATGGCTCGATCAACATCTACTCGACCAAGGGCCTGGGCTCGAAGATCGTCATCAAGGTGCCGCTGACCCTGGCGATCATGCCGACCCTGATGGTCATGCTCGGCAATCAGGCGTTTGCCTTCCCGCTGGTCAACGTCAACGAGATTTTCCACCTCGACTTGTCACGCACCAACGTGGTCGATGGACAGGAAGTGGTCATTGTTCGTGACAAAGCCTTGCCGCTGTTCTACCTCAAGCGCTGGCTGGTCAGTTCCGCCGCTCATGAAGAGCAACGCGAAGGGCACGTGGTGATCCTTTCGGTAGGCACTCAGCGAATCGGCTTTGTCGTCGATCAGCTCGTGGGCCAGGAAGAGGTGGTCATCAAACCGCTGGGCAAGATGCTCCAGGGTACGCCAGGCATGTCGGGCGCCACCATTACCGGTGACGGGCGCATTGCGCTGATCCTCGACGTTCCGAGCATGCTCAAGCGTTACGCCGCCCGGCGTATTTGATTCTGGTGGCGCGGCCTGCACGCCGCGCCACCTAATGGAGTGTTTATGGCAGTCAAGGTCCTGGTGGTGGATGATTCCGGTTTCTTCCGCCGCCGAGTCTCGGAAATTCTTTCAGCGGACCCGACTATCCAGGTCGTCGGTACCGCGACCAACGGCAAAGAAGCGATCGACCAGGCGCTGTCGCTCAAGCCCGATGTCATCACCATGGACTACGAAATGCCCATGATGGATGGCATCACCGCTGTGCGTCACATCATGCAGCGTTGCCCAACTCCGGTATTGATGTTCTCTTCCCTGACCCACGAAGGCGCGCGAGTGACCCTCGACGCCCTGGATGCCGGTGCGGTCGATTATCTACCGAAGAACTTCGAAGACATCTCGCGCAACCCGGAGAAGGTCAAGCAAATGCTGTGCGAAAAGGTCCATACCCTTTCTCGCAGCAATCGCAGGCTGGGCAGCTACGCCAGTCCTGCGCCAGCCCCGCTGCCAGCCGCTCACAGCCAGCCTGTCAGCAGCCTGGGGGCAAGCCCGGCATCGCGTCCTGCGCCAGCGGCCCGCGCGCCGGCAGCGCCTGCTGCGCCTGCGCCAAAGCGCAAGCCGTACAAATTGGTTGCCATTGGTACCTCCACGGGTGGGCCGGTGGCGTTGCAGCGGGTGCTGACGCAGTTGCCCGGCAACTTCCCGGCACCGATCGTGCTGGTGCAACACATGCCTGCAGCCTTTACCAAGGCGTTTGCCGAACGCCTGGACAAACTGTGCAAGATCAGTGTCAAGGAAGCAGAAGATGGCGACATTCTGCGCCCTGGCCTGGCGCTGCTGGCGCCGGGTGGCAAGCAGATGATGGTCGATGCTCGCGGCGCAGTGAAAATCCTGCCGGGCGATGAGCGCCTCAACTACAAACCCTGTGTCGATATCACCTTCGGTTCAGCAGCCAAGTCGTATGGCGACAAAGTGCTGTCGGTCGTGCTTACTGGCATGGGCGCCGATGGCCGTGAGGGGGCACGCTTACTCAAGCAATGCGGCAGCACCGTGTGGGCTCAGGATGAAGCCAGTTGCGTGATTTATGGTATGCCCATGGCCATCGTCAAGGCCAACCTGGCTGATGCCGTCTACAGCCTGGACGAGATTGGCAGGCACCTGGTCGAGGCCTGCGTCTGATGGATGTCTTGAGCCTGATCGGGATCATTCTGGCATTCGTTGCGATCATTGGTGGCAACTACCTGGAAGGCGGTCATCTGTCGGCACTGATCAACGGTCCTGCGGCCCTGATCGTGCTTGGCGGTACGTTGGCTGCGGCATTGCTGCAATCGCCCATGAGCGCGTTCAAACGTGCGTTACAGATTGTGCGCTGGATTCTCTTCCCGCCGCGCGTGGACCTGGCCGGTGGCATTGACCGGGTCGTCAACTGGAGCCTGACTGCGCGCAAGGAGGGGCTGCTGGGCCTGGAAGGCGTGGCCGACGCGGAGCCCGACCCCTATGCGCGCAAAGGCTTGCAATTGCTCGTCGATGGCGCCGAGCCCGAAGCTATTCGCAGCGTCCTGGAGGTGGATTTCTATACCCAGGAGAGCCGTGATATCCAGGCGGCGAAGGTATTCGAGTGCATGGGCGGCTATGCGCCAACCATCGGTATCATCGGTGCGGTGATGGGGCTGATTCATGTCATGGGCAATCTGGCCGATCCTTCGCAGTTGGGCAACGGGATTGCCGTGGCGTTCGTTGCCACCATCTACGGTGTGGCGAGCGCCAACCTGATTCTGTTGCCGATTGCCAACAAGCTCAAGGCTTTGGCCCTGCGCCAGTCGCGTTACCGGGAAATGCTCCTCGAAGGTTTGCTGTCGATTGCCGAAGGTGAAAACCCACGCTCGATCGAGCTGAAGCTTCAGGGCTTCATGGAGTAATACATGGCGCGCCGTCGACAAACCGAGGAACATGAAAATCACGAACGCTGGCTGGTGTCATACGCCGATTTCATTACCTTGCTGTTCGCGTTTTTCGTGGTCATGTATTCAATTTCCTCGATCAACGAGGGTAAGTACAAGATCCTCTCCCAGGCGCTGATCGGGGTGTTCAACGACCCGGACAAAAGCATGCGGCCGATCCCCATCGGCGAGGAGCGGCCGCTGTCGGTGAGGCCCGCAGAGCCGTTGATCAAGGACAGCGAGCAGGTCGATGCCGGGCTTGCCCAAGCCAGTAGCGATCCGCTGAAAACCATCACCGATGATGTGCGCGATGCCTTTGGCGATCTGATCAAGTCCGACCAGATGACGGTGCGCGGCAATGAGCTTTGGGTCGAGATCGAACTCAACTCCGCCTTGCTGTTCGGCAGCGGCGATGCCATGCCCAGCGACGTTGCCTTCAGCATCATCGAGAAGGTGGCGAACATCCTCAAGCCGTTCGCCAACCCGGTGCATGTCGAAGGCTTCACCGATGATCTGCCGATCCGCACCGCACAGTACCCCACCAACTGGGAGCTGTCGTCGGCACGTGCTGCCAGTATTGTCCGTCTGCTGGCGATGGAAGGGGTCAACCCTGCGCGCATGGCCTCGGTGGGTTATGGCGAGTTCCAGCCTATAGCCGGTAACGACACCGCCGAGGGGCGCGCGCGCAATCGTCGGGTGGTGCTGGTTATATCGCGCAACCTTGAAGTGCGCCGCAGCCTGACCGGTACTGGCAGCGCCAATGCAACGCCGGATGCGGCAATGAAGCGGGCTGGCACACAAACTGCACCGCCAGCGGTATCACCGACGGTGGGGGGCAATCGCGTCAATCCACCGTCACCGACCCTATAACCATTCCCGGTCAGGCCTTTTGCCGGTCGGGAGGAAGCAACGCAATGAGAGTCTGGGCAGTAGCCAATCAAAAAGGTGGCGTCGGTAAGACCACCACGTCCATCGCGCTTGCCGGTTTGCTGGCCGAGGCGGGCAAGCGCGTGGTTGTGGTCGACCTTGATCCACACGGGTCCATGACCAGCTACTTCGGACACAACCCGGACCTGCTGGAGCACAGTTGTTATGACTTGTTCCTGCATAAGGGCACGGTCCCGGAGGGTCTGCCAGGTCAATTGCTGTTGCCGACCAGTGACGAGAAGATATCGCTGCTGCCTTCGAGCACTGCGCTGGCTGTACTTGAGCGCCAGTCGCCAGGGCAGAGTGGCCTGGGCCTGGTGATCGCCAAGTCTCTGGCGCAGTTATGGCAGGATTTCGACTACGCCATCATCGACAGCCCACCGCTGCTCGGGGTGCTGATGGTCAACGCGCTGGCAGCCAGCCAGCAGTTGGTGATCCCGGTCCAAACCGAGTACCTGGCGGTCAAGGGCCTGGAGCGTATGGTCAGTACCCTGGCCATGGTCAATCGCTCACGCAAGCAGGCCTTGCCCTATCACATCATTCCAACGCTGTTCGACCGGCGCACCCAGGCCTCGATGGGCACCTTGCGTGTGCTGCGCGATGCCTATCCACAGAACATCTGGCAAGGGTATATCCCGGTCGATACGCGCCTGCGTGATGCCAGCCGGGCAGGGCTCACGCCGTCGCAGTTCGATGGCAAGAGCCGCGGCGTGGTGGCTTACCGCGCCCTGCTCAAACATTTGTTGACGCATAACGTCGCCCAGCAGGTGGCCTGATGAATCGTCCGCAAAAACTTGCTACTGGCCCACAACTGGCGCTGCAGTCCTACCTCGATGGCTTGCTCCACGAAGCCACCGAAGTGCTCGAGTCATTGGAACCTTCGGTGGCGAACGATGATTTCGAGCTGGCCGTGCGTGAAGAGCAGGCACGTGACGCACTGGTCGCGCAGCGGCCCAAGCCGGTAGCGGTGCAATTGGCGCCGTTGCCATACGCCGATCCTGCTGACGTGCTCCTGCCGACGGTGATGCCAGCAGTAGCACCAGCACCTGTGATCAAACCTGAACCGCTGGAAGCTGCGTGTGAGCAGCTTGCCCCGGTCGAGCCGCTGGTTGAGGTCCATCTGCCTCCAGCGTCTGATCAACCCGTGCCGCCAGCAAGCGTTGACGGGCGTCCGGCGTGGGCAGCCGAGCCGTTCGAATGCCTGTTATTCGACGTGGCCGGGTTGACCCTTGCAGTGCCATTGGTGTGCCTGGGCTCGATCTATTCGCTGGCCGGTCATGAGCTGACGCCGTTGTTTGGCCAGCCCGACTGGTTTCTCGGCATTCTGCCGAGCCAGAGTGGCAACCTCAAAGTGCTGGACACCGCTCGCTGGGTCATGCCGGATCGCTACCGCGAGGACTTTCGTCAGGGCCTGCAGTATGTGATTTCGGTCCAGGGCTATGAGTGGGGATTGGCTGTGCATCAGGTCAGCCGCTCGCTGCGCCTTGACCCCAACGAGATCAAATGGCGAAGCCAGCGCGGCCAGCGACCCTGGTTGGCTGGAACCGTAATCGAACATATGTGTGCACTGCTGGATGTTGCTGAACTGGCCGAGCTGATCGCCAGTGGCGCCGTCAAGCAGATGCACGCCGCGCATAAATAATTGGTCGCGCCTGCGACCGCACTGAGCACACCGTCGATGGCGGATTTTGAGGGATAGGGGAATGAAAAAATCGTCTGCACAAGGTTCCGAAGATCCGATCCTGCAGTGGGTGACCTTCAAGCTGGACAACGAGTCCTACGGCATCAATGTCATGCAGGTGCAGGAGGTTCTGCGCTACACCGAGATCGCCCCGGTCCCGGGCGCTCCAAGTTATGTGCTGGGCATTATCAACCTGCGCGGCAACGTGGTCACGGTGATCGATACCCGTCAGCGCTTCGGCCTGATGTCGAGCGAGATCACCGACAATAGCCGCATCGTGATCATCGAGGCCGACAAGCAAGTGGTCGGTATTCTGGTCGACAGCGTTGCCGAAGTGGTTTACCTGCGTCAGTCGGAAATCGAAACCGCGCCGAATGTTGGTAACGAGGAATCGGCCAAGTTCATTCAGGGTGTGTGCAACAAGAACAACGAACTGCTGATCCTGGTCGAGCTGGACAAGATGATGACCGAGGAAGAGTGGTCCGAGCTGGAGAACATCTGAGTTGATCCTTGAGGCTGCAGTCATATTTCTGGCGCTACTCTGGGCGCTCAGCCTGTGGTTCTTCCTGAGCTACAGCAAGCGCCAGCGTGAGCTGGCAGCCCAGCAGGCACAGGGTGATGCGTTGCGTGACCAGCGCATCAAAGACCTGGCCAAGCGCCTGGACGATTACCAGAACGGCAGCGTGCGCATGGGTGAAGCGTTGCATGAGCTGCGCGCAACCGTCGCGCCCTTGCCAGACAAACTTCTGCAACTGGAGCAGCGTGACCCCAATAGCCTGTCCTTCGCGCAAGCTGCGCGTTTGGTGGGAATGGGGGCCAGTGTCGATGAGCTGACGCAGTCCTGCGGCTTGACTCAGGCCGAGGCGGAGTTGATGAGCAAGGTGCATCGCAGCGAGTGAGGAAAAAGGCGACCTACACAGGTCGCCTTTTTTATCGCTCAGGTATGTGCCCACGAATGCTGGCCACCCACTTTGGCGAAACGGTCCAGAGGCAGTAGTTGATTTTCGGCCAGTTTCCAGGCCTCCAGGTCCATGTACAACCAGCTTTTGGTGCGCGGTATCATGTACAGATTCCGAAACTGGCGTAGTCGACCCAGGTCCGGCAGCAGGCGATCGACCATGTCGGTCAGCATGCCCGGGCCGGTCAGCCAGCTCAAACGATGGGCGTATTCGGCAAAGCCCTTCGGGTCGTCAACCGGGTTCGGTTTATGGTGGTAGAAATCCATTTTGCTCTGGTAGCGCCCATGCATTTCATCGCAGATGGCGAGTAACGTGGGGTTGCCGGAATGGCTGCCGATCATGCTGTTGTTGAACAGTTGGTTCATGCCAAGTCGTTCATTGGACATGGGTGGGTGTAACAGTAATCCCGTCTTGGTTGTGGTCAGCGCCACCTCGTCTATGGCCTCGGTCAAGCAAGCGGGCTGCGAACCTGCACAAGCCGGATCGGCTGCGCCAGCTTCGAGCAACAGGTCGTCGACGTCCATGTACAGGCCACCCTCGTGATGCAACATCGAAAAACGCAGGACGTCTGAAGCAGAGGCGTAGTTGCTGGCTACCCCACCATTGCCATCGAGCGCCGCCTGATACTGGTCGAAATTCTTACTTTGTTCGAAAGCACTGAAAAACGGCTGCTCCTCCAACGGCAGCACGGTCAGGCCTGGTACCTGGGCGCTTAGCTGACGTACATTTTCGGCGTAGGCGCTCGGGTTTAACTTGGACAGGTATAGACGGTATTGATATGCGCTGTTTTTCAACCGATCCACGTTTTGCGCAAGATTGGCCACCAGCTCGGAATTGATCACTTTGTCACCCACCCACAGCGAGGTGATGGTTTTTGGAATCGGACGGATGTCTTGTGTAAGTACCGGAAGTTGCGCCGGTAATGGCATATCAATGCCCAGGGCGCGGAGGGTGGCGGTGCGCATCTGATTGGTCACTGCACGTGTTTGCGGATTCGCACATTGCAACGTGTGGCTTTCGGTATTGACGGTGAAGTAGGACGGTTGCACCTCATTCTCGGTTGTTGCATCGAGAAACAAGTCGAACTCCATGTCATAAACTAGCTCCAGATTTATTCCATACCCGGGTTGTGGCTCGTAAACCCCGCTTAGCCTGTCGAGGCTACGGCTGTATCGGGGGCGCCTTTTCACTGCATTGGCGACCGCGATATCACTATTTTCCAACGGCAGGATGCGGTTGGGGGAATGGAAGTAAGGAGCGATATCCAATTGTGGCAGGCGCGGTGGATCAATGGGGCCTAGCGGATAGCCCCATTGTTCGTTGATGCGCATCGGTGGAACGAAGCCTTCGCTTTGAACGCGGAACAATGCTCCACGTTTGGCCAGTCCTTCCACGGCCAGAGGCGTAGCGTTGAACAGGCCGTAGATGACATTGCCAACGCCATCGGCCTGTTCGTCTGCGTTTTTGCCATTGATCGTCTGGTCCAGACCCAGGCCCATTTGCGCAATACCGCCTAGCGCAAACAGTACCCCCAGTTCTGGCATTACGAAGACCAGCGGCGTCAGCAGGTTGAGCGTCGAGGTGAGGTATCCGCGCCATCTGGCCTTGGTCACTTCGCTGTTGCTGGTGATGATGAAGTCGGCATCGGCATAGCTCCGCGCACGCTGGCGCTCTGCCAGGGCCTGGAATACATCGCCGGTGAGTTTCGGGTTGTATTTCCTGGGCCGGTAATTGACATAGTCGCGCGGCGCCCAGCGCCCATCGGTGGTGAAGCCAGGGCGTTCAGGTGGCAGGCGGTGCACAGCAGGGTAATCGCCCAGCCCTGCCAGGGCGGTATCAAGGCCGCTGAAATCCAACCCGTCAGGGCCATCGGCCATGTTGAAGTGTTGTTTCAGTGCCTGGCGTTTGCGGGGGTCCTGGCATTGCTGTCCAAACCAATCTTTGAGCTGCGCTTGGCTGGCGAATTCGAGCAAGGGCGAGCTGTTGCCAGGCATGTACAGCACGGTCAGATCGCTACTGGCGTCGTTGATGTACAACAGGTCCGTGGCTGCATAGCCATAGACGCTCAGGGTGCTCAGACGCAGCTTGCGACCGCGCGGGGCCAGTCCTGCCGTGCGCCAGACAAGCTTCCTGGCCGCGTCACTCAATGTGCCCTCGACAACCTGCTTGTTGCAGGCGGCCACAAAGTTGAGTTTGGCCGACACACGATGGCCTTCCAGATGATCGCGCCAATAGCTATCCAAGGTGGCTTTGTAATGTTTTTGAAAGTCCAGCGTTTCGATGAACAGCTGGAAACCTTCGGCCGGAAACTGCACGTGTGTCGAAGCGTCATAGCGCGCGGGTTCAGTACGCCTGAACAGCCCATTGAACACTTGGAAAGAGGCGCCGTAGTGATTCAGTCCCGGGTCGGACAGACGCTCGACGATCCTGACCGAACCATTCGGAAATGCGCCTGCCCAGGGTGTTGAAAACAGCGTGCCGAACACGTCGTTATTGGATTCACCTTGCCAGTTGGACAGCACTGCTTGAGTCAGGCTCATGCGCTGGGTGATGACGGCTCGATATCCGTTTGGGCCATCAGGTTGGTAGTGCAGAGTTACGATATCGACCTGATCGGCGTCGAGCGTCAGGTTATTGCCAACCAGCCAGCGCTGAATGGCGCGCGCGGCTTCGCGGTCCGGCCGAGGAACGTGTGCCAGGTGGTCGCGGATGTATTGAACGCCAGCGGAGTTGATGCAGGTTGTGGGCATGTCGGTCACCTTTATGTGCGGGACCTACAGCCTCACCCCCGGTATGGGGCTCAAGGTGTTAAATAGTGCTATTGCTCTGGCGGGCTCAATCGCGGCTGGGAGATATCCCGTTCCGACGCGGGGCTGGCGTTGAAGCCCTCCGGCACTTTGCCGCGAAGCTGCCAGGCAAAGGCGATGATTTCGGCGATGGTCAGATACAGTGCTTCCGGAATTTGCTCACCTAATTCCATGCGCGCGAGCAAGCGCACCAACTCGGCATTTTCATAGATGGGAACCTCGTGCTTGCGCGCGATTGCCAGAATCGCCTCGGCCAGTTCGTCATCGCCTTTGGCGGTCAATGTCGGCGCTTGTTGGCCGTCGTAGTTCAGGGCAATGGCCTGGCGCGGATTCTGATTATTCATGCTGTTTCGTCTACCCAGCGTTGCTCCAGGCGCGTACGCGGTCCCTGTGGTGGTGTTCCCTGATGGCAATGCAGCTCGCCGACGCTCAGGCCGCGCGCAAGCAAGCGTTCGCGCAGGCTGCCAAGCTGACTCTCAATCAGTCGAGCGGTATTTGGCAGTTCTGCCCACAGCTGGCTTGAAAGGCTGCCTTGGCTTATCTGCGCTTGAACCTGCAAGGGGCCCAGCGGATGTAAATCGAATGACAATTCCACGCGCCAGAGCATTTCCAGCGGATCGCGGTGTTCACGCTCCGGATCGCTTTGCTGCTCGGGGGTTTCTTCGCGCTGTAATTTCATTTGCACGGGCATGAAGTCTTGCCCGGTGCGTAGCGGAATCTCTAATTGCCAAGTGGTTTGCAGGTTGCCATCGGCGGTGGTGCCGGTCTGCTCCAGGCTTGTCAACTGATGACTCTGCAGCCTGGAGATGGCGGAGGCTGCCAGGCGCAACAAATGTTCCAGGTCTGCTTCACCCTCCTGGCTCTTGAGTGATCGCGAGGGTAGGGGAAAGCCGCCAGGATGTGGGCGGGGGCTGACCTGACCGAGCATGCCGAGGGCAGTACGCACCATGCCAGGCATTACCTGGGCAAGGGTGCTGGCTGCAACGCCTGGGTTGAACGGCATGTTCCCCGGCGAACCCGGCAGCAATTGGGCTACCAGGCGTACCACCTGAGCCTTGAGATCGGGGGCAAGGTTGGAAGGCAGGCCAGCCAGCAACTTGGCCTCGAGGAAAACGCCGCTGTTGTTTATGGCCTGCGCCACGCCTTTGGGGTCGCTAAGTTGGCGTACGTCAGGCAGGCTGGCCAGCAGCTTGTCCACCGTGGCGCGCAGTTCGTCGGGCACTTCAGTGCTTTGGCGTAGCTGCTGCAGCGCGCCAAGCAAACCTTGCAGCGACGCCTGGCGCGTTTGCTGGGTACTTAGCTGCTGCGAGATTGCCAGTTGGTCCTTGCGCCCGCTCAACGGGATGAAACTCAACGATTGGTTGCCATCGACCCTTGCACTGAGCAGGCTGCCTACCGCCAATGGACGAGGGCTGTCGATGGTCAAGGTGGCGCCGGCCTGGGGGCCGCTGAGCAAGGTTACCAACGAGCGGAACTGCGCCAGTTGCCCGTTGGCCGTGGGAAGCGCCTGACTGGTCAGGACTTTGCCTTGAAGCAGCGTGCCAACAGGCAGTTCCCGGGTGTCGATGCGGGTCAGGCTGGCGATGCTGTTGGCGAGCGCTTGCTGCACGGTAATGGTCAGGTTCGATGCGCTGCTTTGGCTTACCGCCAACAGGCTGCCTTGGGCCAGTGGTTGATTGCTGCTGGTCTGGACGTTGATTTGCTTGCCGTTGTCTTGAGTCAACTTGAGCAACATCTGGAAGTCCTGGCCGACCTGACGCAACGCCAGTACTTCGGCCTTGGCGGTTTCGCCCGGGGCAAGCAGGGCTTGTTGCGGCTGCAACAGGCGTAGCAGTTCACCGGTCATTGCCGGGCGTAACTGGGTAGACGCTGGAACCTGCGCGCCAAGGTTGTTGATTTCGCCTGTCATCAGCTTGCAACCTGTTGAAATAGCCCTCTTTGCAGTAGGACATCGCATGTATAATGCCGCCCGATCTTTCGCGATCCGAGCGGCCGGGCTGTATCTCCACTGCCAGTATAACGGCAGGGCCGGGACCGACTTGAGACAGGCATCCCTAGCATAAGGCGAAACTGTGACCCCTCATCTCCAAGCCGTGGGCCTGGCCTGCGAGCGCGACTGGCGAATGCTGTTCGAAAACCTCGAAGTGCACCTGAGCGCAGGCGACATGCTGCAGATCAGCGGCCCTAATGGCAGCGGCAAAACCAGCCTGTTGCGCCTGCTGGCCGGGCTCATGAGCCCCACTGCCGGAGAGATTCGCCTCGACGGCAAGCCTCTGGCCGAACAACGCAGCGAACTGGCGCGGATTCTGATCTGGATTGGTCACGCAGCAGGGATCAAGGATCTGCTCAGCCCGGAAGAAAACCTTGCCTGGCTCTGCGCCCTGCACACGCCCGCCGAGCCTGCGGCCATCTGGAAGGCGCTTGAGACCGTCGGCCTGCGCGGCTTCGAAGACGTGCCGTGCCATACCTTGTCGGCGGGTCAGCAGCGTCGTGTGGCCTTGGCGCGCCTGTACCTGGACAGTCCGCCTTTGTGGATTCTCGATGAACCTTTCACTGCCCTCGACAAGCAGGGCGTGGCCCAGCTCGAGGCACACCTGGCCGCCCATTGCGAGCAGGGCGGAATGGTCGTGCTGACCACCCACCACACCCTGGCGCGCAAGCCGTCCGGTTACCGTGAACTCAATTTGGGGCAGTGGGCCGCATGAGTGTCTTCGTCTTGTTGTTGCGCCGTGAAGCGCGACTGTTGTTCCGGCGTCCGGCAGAACTTGCCAACCCCTTGGTATTTTTCTCAATTGTTGTCGCATTGTTTCCATTGGCGGTCGGTCCTGAGACTCAATTGTTGCAAACCTTGTCTCCAGGACTGGTCTGGGTAGCGGCACTTTTGTCGGTTTTACTCTCGCTGGACGGGCTTTTTCGCAGTGATTTCGAGGATGGATCGCTGGAGCAGTGGGTCCTTTCGTCGCACCCCCTCCCTCTTCTGGTACTGGCGAAAGTACTGGCACACTGGGCCTTTTCCGGGCTGGCACTGGTATTGTTGGCACCCTTGCTGGCGCTGATGCTAGGTTTGCCTTCGGCGTGCCTGCCGGTCCTGTTGGCATCGTTGTTGCTCGGTACTCCGGTGCTGAGCCTGTTGGGCGCTGTAGGTGCGGCCCTGACAGTCGGTTTGAAACGTGGCGGTTTGCTCCTGGCGCTGCTGATTTTGCCGCTATACATCCCGGTATTGATCCTGGGCAGTGGCGCTTTGCAGGCGGCACTGCAAGCTATGCCGGCGACCGGTTATCTGCTCTGGCTTGGCAGCCTGACCGCCTTGGCAGTAACTCTGGCACCCTTTGCAATAGCCGCTGGCCTGAAGATCAGCGTCGGCGAATAATGAGGTCTGGGCCCCGCCCAGCAAAGACCCTGGATGTACCGTGATGAAAAGCAGCGTAATCAGCTGGACGTGGTTTCATAAACTGGGTTCGCCCAAGTGGTTCTATTCCATCAGCGGCCGCATGCTGCCCTGGCTGGCGGTCGCCGCGATCCTGTTGATCGGCATTGGCGCCATCTGGGGATTGGCTTTTGCCCCTCAGGATTATCAGCAGGGCAACAGCTTTCGCATCATCTACATTCACGTACCGGCTGCCATGCTGGCGCAGTCCTGCTACGTGATGCTTGCGGTGGCCGGTGTGGTCGGGCTGGTATGGAAGATGAAGATTGCCGACGTTGCCTTGCAGTGTGCAGCGCCGATTGGCGCTTGGATGACTGCGGTGGCGCTGGTTACCGGTGCCATCTGGGGCAAGCCGACCTGGGGCAGTTGGTGGGTTTGGGATGCCCGACTGACCTCGATGCTGATTTTGCTGTTCCTGTACTTCGGTCTCATCGCCCTGGGGCATGCCATCACCAATCGTGAAAGCGCGGCCAAGGCCTGTGCGGTCTTGGCGATTGTCGGGGTGATCAATATCCCGATCATCAAGTACTCGGTGGAGTGGTGGAACACCTTGCACCAGGGGGCCACCTTCACCCTTACCGAGAAACCGGCCATGCCAGCCGAGATGTGGCTGCCATTGTTGCTGACGGTGGTGGGTTTCTACTGTTTCTTTGGCGCGGTGCTGTTGCTGCGCATGCGCCTTGAAGTACTCAAGCGCGAGGCGCGCACCAGTTGGGTCAGGGAGGAGGTATTGAACAGCCTGGGTCGGGAGATGGCACGATGAGTTTTGCCTCTTTCAGTGATTTTCTCGCCATGGGCCATCACGGCCTGTACGTCTGGTCGGCCTACGGCATTTGCCTGCTGGTACTGGCCTTGAACGTTGCCATGCCTTTGCAGGCCCGGCGCCGTTACCTGCAAGAAGAGGCGCGTCGCTTGCGCCGGGAGAACAAACAGTGAATCCGCAACGCAAGAAGCGCCTGTTCATCATCCTCGGCCTGCTGGCCGGGGTAGGCATCGCTGTAGGCCTGGCCTTGAGCGCCCTGCAGCAGAACATCAACCTGTTCTACACCCCGACCCAGATCGCCAATGGCGAGGCGCCGCTCGATACCCGCATTCGGGCGGGCGGTATGGTCGAGAAAGGCTCGCTGCAACGTTCGGGCGACTCGCTCGACGTACGCTTTGTAGTGACCGACTTCAGCAAGTCGGTACCGATTACCTACCGCGGCATTCTTCCGGACTTGTTCCGTGAAGGGCAGGGCATTGTTGCCCTGGGCAAACTCAATGCCGAAGGCGTAGTGGTGGCCGACGAAGTGCTGGCCAAGCACGATGAAAAGTACATGCCACCGGAAGTGACCAAGGCGCTGCAGGAAAGCGGCCAGGTTGCCAACGATGCCGGAGCCAAACCATGAACGCGGCGCTGATCATTCCCGAACTCGGCCAACTGGCGATGATTCTGGCCATCTGCTTTGCGTGTGTGCAAGCCACCGTGCCGCTGCTCGGCGCCTGGCGTGGCGACAGCTTGTGGATGAGCCTGGGACGGCCGGCGGCCTGGGGGCAATTCGCTTTCCTGGCGTTTGCCTTTGGCTGTTTGACTCATGCGTTCATGACCGACAACTTCTCGGTTGCCTATGTTGCCAACAACTCCAACAGTGCTTTGCCCTGGTACTTCAAGTTCAGTGCTGTATGGGGTGCCCACGAAGGGTCGTTGTTGCTCTGGGCAATGATCCTCGGTGGCTGGACGTTCGCCGTGTCGATTTTTTCCCGGCAGTTGCCACAGGTCATGCTGGCGCGGGTGCTGGCCGTCATGGGCATGATCAGTGTCGGATTCCTGTCGTTTCTGATTGTCACCTCCAACCCATTTCAGCGCATGCTGCCGCAGGTGCCGACAGACGGTGCCGACCTCAACCCGCTGTTGCAGGACATTGGCCTGATCGTTCACCCGCCGATGCTGTACATGGGCTATGTAGGTTTCTCAGTCGCCTTCGCCTTTGCCATCGCCGCCTTGCTCGGCGGCCGTCTGGACGCCGCCTGGGCCCGCTGGTCACGACCGTGGACGCTGGTCGCCTGGGCCTTCCTGGGTATTGGTATCACCCTGGGCTCGTGGTGGGCCTATTACGAGTTGGGTTGGGGCGGCTGGTGGTTCTGGGACCCGGTGGAAAACGCCTCGTTCATGCCCTGGCTGGTGGGCACGGCACTGATTCATTCCCTGGCCGTCACTGAAAAGCGTGGGGTGTTCAAAAGCTGGACTGTGTTGCTGGCCATCGCGGCGTTCTCGTTGAGCCTGCTTGGCACCTTCCTGGTTCGTTCCGGTGTTCTGACCTCGGTGCATGCTTTCGCCTCCGACCCGGAGCGCGGCGTGTTCATCTTGATCTTCCTGCTGTTTGTCGTCGGCGGTTCGCTGACGCTGTTCGCCATGCGCGCGCCGGTGGTCAAGAGCCAGGTTGGCTTTGCCTTGTGGTCGCGAGAAACATTGCTGCTGGCCAACAACATTGTGTTGGTTGTCGCGGCGTCGATGATTCTGCTTGGCACGCTGTATCCGTTGATTCTTGATGCGCTCACCGGCGCCAAGCTCTCCGTCGGCCCGCCGTACTTCGATGCGTTGTTCATTCCGCTCATGGCGTTGCTCATGGTGGTCATGGCAATCGGTGTGCTGGTGCGCTGGAAAGACACCCCGAGCAAATGGCTGCTGGGCATGCTGACCCCCGTGCTGATTGGCAGCGCCGTACTGGCGCCGGTTGGTGGCCTGCTGGTCGATGACTTTGATTGGCAAGTACTGACCACCTTCGCCCTGGCGGCGTGGATCGTGCTCGCAGGTGCTCGGGACATCCTCGACAAGACCCGTCACAAAGGGTTGTTCAAGGGACTGCGGGGTCTCAATCGCAGCTATTGGGGCATGCACGTTGCGCATCTGGGCCTGGCGGTTTGTGCGCTGGGTGTGGTGTTGTCGAGCAACAACAGTGCCGAGCGCGACCTGCGCCTGGCGCCGGGCGAGTCGGTTGAGTTGGCGGGTTATCAGTTCGTCTTCGAGGGCGCCAAGCACTTTGAAGGGCCGAACTTCACCTCCGACAAGGGCACCGTGCGGGTGATCGAGGATGGCCGCGAGATCAGCGTGCTGCATCCGGAAAAACGCCTGTATACCGTGCAGCAATCGATGATGACGGAAGCGGGCATCGACGCCGGCTTCACCCGTGACCTTTATGTGGCCCTTGGCGAGCCGCTGGACAACGGTGCGTGGGCGGTGCGGGTACACGTCAAGCCATTCGTGCGCTGGATCTGGCTGGGCGGTCTGCTGACCGGCCTCGGTGGCCTGCTGGCGGCCATGGACGGACGTTATCGAGTCAAGGTCAAAGCCCGCGTACGTGAAGTACTGGGCATGTCTGGAGCAACTGCATGAAGCGTTGGATCATGGTGCTGCCGCTGGCAGTGTTTCTGCTGGTGGCGGTGTTCCTCTACCGGGGCCTGTTCCTCGACCCCACCGAGCTGCCTTCGGCAATGATCGGCAAGCCATTCCCGGCCTTTGCACTCAAGTCGGTGCAGGACGGCAAGGCGCTTACCCAGGCAGACCTGATCGGCAAGCCGGCATTGGTCAACGTCTGGGCGACCTGGTGCCCATCGTGCAAGGTCGAGCATCCGTATTTGAATAAGCTGGCCGAGCAGGGCGTGATTATCCATGGGGTCAACTACAAGGACGATAACGCCGCTGCGATCAAATGGCTGGCCGAGTTCCACAACCCCTATCAGCTCAATATCGAGGATGATCAGGGCTCGCTGGGCTTGAACCTGGGCGTGTACGGTGCGCCGGAAACCTTCCTGATCGACGCCAAGGGCATCATCCGTTACAAGCACGTCGGTGTCGTCGATGCGACAGTCTGGCGCGAGCAACTGGCGCCTATGTACCAGGGACTGGTCGATGAGGCCAAACCATGAAGCGCTGGCTAGCCGGAGCATTGCTCGGCCTGAGCCTGGCCGGAGTGACCCAGGCGGCCATCGACACCTATCAGTTCGCCGATGATGCCGAGCGCGCGCGTTATCACGACCTGACCAAGGAGTTGCGCTGCCCCAAGTGCCAGAACCAGGATATCGCTGACTCCAACGCACCGATTGCCGCCGACTTGCGTCGGGAGATTTTCCGCATGCTTGGCGAGGGCAAGAGCAATCAGCAGATCATCGACTTCATGGTCGATCGCTATGGTGATTTCGTGCGCTACAAGCCCGAGTTAACCGCACGAACCTGGCTGCTGTGGTTCGGCCCTGGCGTATTGCTGGTTGGCGGCTTTGGCTTGTTGGCGCTGATCGTGCGCAAGCGTCGGGCGCAGAGCGCTGGTGGCCCTGTCGACCTTTCCCCCGAGGAGCGTGAGCGCCTCGCCAAATTGCTGGACAAAGAACAGACCCATGACTGATTTCTGGCTTGCTGCAGGCCTGCTGTTGCTGGTGGCCCTGAGCTTTTTGCTGATCCCGGTGTTGCGTGGCCGTCGTGCGCAACTGGAAGAAGACCGCACCGCACTCAACGTTGCGCTTTACCAGGAGCGGGTCGCTGAACTGACCGCGCAACAGGCCGCAGGCGTGCTCGATGACGCCCAGTTGGCCAAAGGGCGCGACGAAGCAGCTCGCGAGCTGCTGAGCGACACCGAAAATGCGGAACCCCAGCGCCTGGGGCGCCTGGGCAAGCCACTGCCGTTGCTGGCTGCGGTGTTGGTGCCCTTGATGGGCCTGGGCTTGTACCTGCATTTTGGCGCCAGCGAGCAGGTCGAGTTGACCCAGCAGTTTGCCAAGGCGCCGCAGTCCATGGAGGAGATCACCGCACGTCTTGAACGAGCGGTCGAGATGCAACCCGATTCGGCTGAAGGTCTGTACTTCCTCGGTCGTGCCTATATGGCCCAGGAGCGTCCTGCCGATGCCGCGAAAGTCTTCGAGCGCGCCGCCAACCTTGCGGGTCGTCAGCCGGAGTTGCTCGGGCAGTGGGCCCAGGCGCTGTATTTCGCTAACGGCAAACAGTGGAACGAGCAACTGCAAGCGCTTACCGATGAGGCACTGAAGGCCGATCCAAACGAGGTCACCAGCCTTGGCCTGCTCGGTATCGCAGCGTTCGAGAGTGAGCACTTCCAGCAGGCTATCGTTTACTGGAACCGGTTGCTGGCGCAGTTGCCCGAAGGCGATGCATCACGTGCCGCCTTGCAAGGCGGTATAGAACGCGCCCAGGACAAGCTCAAGGCGGGTGAAGGCAACGTTGCCCAAGCACCGGCAACGGCCCCGGCAGTAGCGACGACGGGGGCCCGGCTCAAGGTGCGCGTGGAGCTTGCAGCTGCGCTCAAGGACAAGGTCAAACCGGACGACACGGTGTTTATCTTTGCCCGTGCCAGCTCCGGTCCACCCATGCCACTGGCGGCCAAGCGCGTGACCGTTGCCCAACTGCCCATCGAGGTGGAGCTTGGCGACAGCGACGCAATGATGCCGAGCATGAAACTGTCGAGCTTCCCTGAAGTCCAACTGGTTGCGCGCGTGTCTCGCGCTGGCCAGCCGACCCAGGGTGAGTGGATCGGTCAAAGCAGCCCGCTGGCCAGCAGCACTACCGCAGCGCAGCACCTGACCATCGACAGCCCGGACCAGTAAGAGAACCACTATGAACAGTATCGCTCGCCTTGCCCTTATTTCACTGGCCGTAGGCCTGAGTGCGTGTACTGTTCATCAGCCCTCGGAGCCGACGACACCGCCGATCGAGCGGTTGCCGTCGGGACCAGGTACCCAACCAACTCCGCGCCCAAGCACGGTGCCGAGCAAACCACCGGTCGTTACCCCGGCGCCCAAGCCCATGCCGCGAACCTCGGCAAGCTTTGCGCCACCCCCAGGTGGTGCCAGCCACTGGGATCCGCGCATGGGCGTCTACGTGCTTGAAGGCCAGACCAACACGTTCTACCGCCAGCGCACCTATTATCGCTGGAACAACGGCTGGAGCTGGTCGACCAACCTCAACGGCCCTTGGCAGGAAACCGACAGCAGTGGTGTTCCGGGTGGTTTGGGACGGGCTTTCGCCCAGTAAGCACAAGCCCGCATAATGCCCCTTCGCATTGATCCGGAGGGTGGCATGAGTAAGACAGTCCTGGTACTGGTAGAAACCGTTGACGATTACCTGCCGTTGCTGGAGCAGGCTGGGTATCGTCTGATTCGAGCCCAGACCCCCCTGTCGCGTGCCGAAGCTGTTATCCGTCATGCCGACGAAATCGACGCGGTACTGACCCGTGGTCCATTGGGGCTGACCGCCGCGGAAATCGGCGCGTTGTCGGGGCTGCAAATCATCTGCGTGATCGGTGCCGGCTATGAACAGGTGGATCTTGCCGCTGCCGCAGCCCGTGGCATTACCGTTACCAATGGTGCGGGCGCCAACGCCACGGCAGTGGCCGACCATGCCATGGCCATGCTGCTTGCGCTGCTGCGAGACATTCCTCGCGCGGATGCCAGTACCCGACGAGGCGAATGGAATCGGGTGATCAGTCCTTCGGTATCGGGCAAGCGCATGGGCATTATCGGCCTCGGTGCGGTGGGTCTGGCCATTGCCAAGCGTGCGGCGCTAGGCTTTGACATGACTGTCAGCTATCACAACCGCCGCCCGCGTGAGGCTGTGCCCTACAGCTTCTACGACAGCCCGCTGAGGCTGGCTGAAGCCGTGGATATCCTGGTAGTGGCAACGCCGGGCGGAGCGGGCACTGAGCACCTGGTGGATGCTCAGGTGCTCGCTGCATTGGGCCGCGAGGGCTATCTGCTCAATATCGCTCGCGCCAGTGTGGTCGATTCCAATGCCCTGGTGCAGGCCTTGCAGCAAGGCATTATTGCCGGTGCGGGGTTGGACGTTTTCGATGACGAACCCGATGTGCCAGAGGCACTGAAAGCACTGGGCAACACTGTGCTGACCCCTCATGTTGCGGGTCAATCCCCGGAAGCTGCGCGTGACACGGTAGCGTTGGTGCTGCGCAACCTGAATGCATTCTTTGCTGGAGAAACGGTGTTGACGCCAGTGCCCATGTGATTCGTTCGGGCGCTTTCGAGCAGGAAGAGGCTGGGCTGTGCTGCTGCTAGACTTCAGGTCCAACTCACCTCTGCAAGGAACCTTGACCATGTCCCTGATAAAAAACGGCAGTTGTCTGTGTGGCGCAGTCAAACTGAGTGCCAACCTGGAGAAGGCCAGCGTCAGTACTTGCCATTGCAGCATGTGCCGCACGTGGGGAGGTGGGCCGTTGTTTTCCGTGCACTGTTCGCAGCCGGTAACGTTCACTGCCGGTCAGCCGGTGGTCTATGACTCTTCCGAATGGGCAGAGCGCTGCTTCTGTGGCCGGTGCGGCACACATCTTTTGTATCGACTGAAAAACGGCCAGTTCGATTCTGTCTCGGTCGGTGTTCTGCAAGGTGGCACTGATTGGGTCTTTGACTTGCAGGTGTACATCGATGAGAAGCCGAACTATTACTGCTTCGCCAACGACACACCGACCATGACCCGCGCCGAAGTAGAGGCACTGTTCAACTGAGTGCCAGCAGCCAGTCAGCGAACACCTGTGCGGCGGCCGAGCGGGACACCTGTTTGTCGTGCACCAGATAGTCGGCCTGCCCGGTGTGCACGACAAAGGCCGAAACCTGGCGGATCGCCCCTTGTTCAATTCGCTCACGTGCCATGAACTCCCAGCCCAAACCTACTCCCATGCCTTGCAACACGGCTTCGAAGACCAGGTTGACCTGATTGAACGTCACCGCCTCTGCAGGTGCTTGGTAACGCAGGCCCTGGTGGCTGAACCAGTCCTGCCAGTCCAGGCAATTCCAGGCTGAGGCATCCAGTTGAATGAGCGGCAGGGTTCGCAGTTGTTCGAGCGAATCGACGTCAGGAAGGCTACGTTTGACGCTGGCGATCGGGTAGATGACCTCATCGAATAGCTTGTCGGCCTTGAGTGAACTCCAGTGGCCATGGCCATACAGAATGCCGAAGTCGTAGTCGGCAATATCACGCTCACTGATTTCATTACTGGCATGGATATTCACAGTCAATTCAGGGTGCTGCTCGTTGAAACGCAGCAATCGCGGGAACAGCCAGTACTGGGCCACAGCGTGCGTACAGATGACACTGACGTTGCGGCTGCTGTGACCGGCTTTAAGGCGCAGCACATTGTTCAGCAGGCTCTCCAGCATCGGTTCGACGATCGCGCTGAAACCTTCCCCAGCCGACGTCAGGGCGATACCGCGGGCGCGACGTTCGAACAGGACTGCGCCAAGATGCTCCTCCAGCAGTTTGATCTGCTTGCTGACAGCGCTTTGGGTCAAGTAAAGCTCACCGGCGGCGCGGGTAAAACTGCCGGTGCGCACCACGGCTTCAAAGGCTATCAAAGTATCCAGTGGAGGTAGGTGACGACTGAATCGACTCATGCTGATGGTCCGACTTGAGGAATGGCTACATCATAGAGTCGAAGCCTTGAAGCTTAAAGGTATTCCCCCTGGGAATGTCTGCATGCCCAATGATCTTTTGTTTCGGCGTGTACCAAAGGATAGCCTGCGCTCATATTCGAACAGGAGCAGGCAAGTGAAACAGGGTGTGGCCTATGCCGGGTTAGCCGGAGCGATGTGGGGACTGGTGCTGATGGTGCCGCAGTGGTTGCCAGAATTTAGTCCGGTGCTGCTCACTTGCGCGCGTTTTGTGCTGTTTGGCCTGGTGACACTGGTATTGGCAGTGCCAATGCGCAAAGCGGTGGGTCGACTGACTTTCGCCGACCTGTGGATGCTTGGACGCTTGGCGCTGATCGGTAACGTGTTGTATTTCATTTGCCTGGTAGCCGCAATCCAGCGCCTCGGGGTGGCACCGGCCTCATTGATTGTCGGTGTCCTGCCGCTGACCATCACCCTGTATGGTCGCCATGACAGCGGCGGCGTTGCGCTCAAGCAGCTGGTTGGGCCATTACTGCTGATTCTGGCCGGCATGCTGTGTATCAATCTGCAGACCTTTGCGGTTGAACCGGGGGAGACAGGCGACAAATTCGTCGGCGTCCTCTATGCCCTGGCGGCACTCGTGTGTTGGACCTGGTACGCGGTCAATAACAGCCGCTATCTCAAGCAGTGCGGACATTTTGACAGCCACCAGTGGTCCGTATTGTGTGGGGTGATGACGGGGGTGTTCAGTCTGATGTTGGTGGTAATTCTCGCCCTGTGGCAGCCTGCGCAATTGCAGGTCGAAGTACCCGCTGAGCGCTGGTGGCTGTTCTGGGCGTATAGCCTGGGTTGCGCAATATTCGGTTCGTGGCTGGCCGCATTGCTTTGGAACGCGGCCTCCAAGCGCATGCCATTGACCTTGAGTGGCCAACTGATCGTCTTCGAAACCTTGTTCGCCTTGCTTTATGCCTTTATTTGGCGGCAAAGCGGACCGACACTACTGGAGGCTCTGGCGATTATCCTGGTTATTGGCGGCGTGTGTTGGTCGATGCGCCAGCATGGCAGCCCGGCGACGCTTGCCAAACCGGTTCATTCTTGAGAAAAGGCTGCCACGAAACAGCGTCCACGCGTCAATGAGGTCAAGCATGAGCAGCGAGTTGCAAATCACCGACATCCAACTGGGTGAAGGCAAGGAGGCGGTCAAGGGGGCCCTGATTACCACCCAGTACACCGGTTGGCTGGAAGACGGCAGCAAATTCGATTCTTCCTACGATCGCGGCAAACCGTTCCAATGTGTGATTGGCACCGGACGGGTAATCAAGGGTTGGGATTTGGGCCTCATGGGCATGAGAGTAGGCGGCAAGCGCAAGCTGGAGGTGCCGTCGCACCTGGCCTACGGCGAGCGCAGCATGGGGGCGATAACGCCGCATTCGCACCTGACGTTTGAAATCGAATTGCTGGAAGTGCTTACCCGCGATGATTGACCCGCACTTGTCTTTATTCGGTAACAACACGACTTTAAAGTGGTTCTTGCTCAGGGTAGAGCATTCAGGGATCGAACCAAACGGGATTGACGCACTCTTAGTTAGCCCCGCTCCACGGATGGAACAACAGACAGGGATCACCCGCGGCTTCGGCCGCGGCGTGTCATAGGCGGGTCAGCCTCACCTCCTTTTTGCCGTGAAGAGCCCGCTCCATGAAGTTGTTGACCCTGTTCAAACGTCACCGCCATGCGTTGTGTTCCTTGGCCGTGCTCGGTGGTGTGACCATGCTGGCACTGGAAGCCGTCGAAAGCCGCGCCGAACCGATGGATGGTACCCAGACCCTGGTATTTCTGCGCCATGCCGAAAAACCTGGCGAAGGCCTCGGGCAGCTCAATTGCCAAGGTTTGAATCGTGCGTTGGACTTGGCCACCTTGCTGCCGGAAAAATTCGGAAAAGCCGATTATGTCTTTGCTGCCAACCCCTCTCGCCATGTTGAAGAGGGCAGTAAGGACGACGCCTACAGTTACATTCGTCCACTGATGACGATCAGTCCCAGCGCAATCAAACTGGGCTTGCCGGTGAACATCGACTTCGGTGCCAATGACACGGGCGAACTGGCTGAGGAACTGCTTCAAGACAAATACCGCAACGCTACGGTGTACACCGCCTGGTCCCATGGCTACCTGCCTGAATTGATCAATACCGTGGCTGGCAAGGCTGTGGGTGAAAAGCAGGTGATCACCGAGGATTGGGATGGCGGCGATTTCGACTCGCTGTATGTCTTGACCCTGACTTGGCACGATGGCAAAGCCAGCCTGCTTAGCCGCAACTACAAGCAAGGCCTGAACAACGGCGAGCACAGCTGCCCGAGTTGACTCGCCAACACCTAGGCCATGGGCGGCAGGCGCCGCTTTACCGGCGTCTTTTTCACGATAGCGGTGTTGGTCTCGGCATGACTGTTGAGCTTGTCCAGCAGCGTGTCCAATTGCTCCATCGAGCGTACATGCAGGCGGGCGATAAAGCAGTCGTCACCGGTGACCTTGTCGCACTCGGTGAATTCGGTAATGGCCATGATCTGGCGCTCGACCACCTGCAATTGCCCTGGCAACGGCCGCACCCGGACGATGGCCTGAAGCTGATAGCCAAAACAGCGTGGATCTATCTCCACGGTGTAGCCTTTGAGCACGCCGCGCTCTTCAAGGCGGCGCAAGCGCTCGCTGACACTGGGCGAGGACAGGCCGCTCAATTGCGCCAACGCTTTGAGCGAGCGGCGCGAGTCTTCCATCAACGCCTTGATCAGCAACTGGTCGATATCGTCGGTCATGCTGGCCTCGTTAGGTGGTGGGTGTGATTTGCCTTGATAGTAAAGGTAGATTGGCAGTTTAGCCTGATTTATACGCTGGAGCGGCGTTCATCTGACTCGCATAATTTAGCCATTGTCGAGGAGGTGAGTGATGGACAGTTCAATACGTCGCGGTTCGCTGGAAATGGTCGCCGCCATGTTGATTTCGGGGACCATCGGCTGGTTCGTCTTGGTGTCCGGACAGGCGGTGCTGGATGTGGTGTTCTGGCGCTGCGTGTTCGGCGCCGCAACGTTATTGCTCATCTGCTTGGCCCTGGGTTTTCTCAAACCCGGCATTTTGACGCTGGCGACCTTTGTCCTGGCGGTGCTCAGTGGCGTTGCAATCGTCGGTAACTGGGTGTTCTTGTTTGCCTCCTATTCGCGGGCGTCGATCGCCATTGGTACCGCGGTATACAACGTGCAACCCTTCATGCTGGTAGGGCTGGCTGCGGTGTTTCTCGGCGAGAAAATCACCCTGCAGAAGGTGTTCTGGCTTGCCCTGTCTTTTATCGGAATGCTGGCGATTGTCAGTGCCCACGGTAGTCAGAGTGGCAGCGGCAGTGACTACCTGCTGGGCATCGGCCTGGCCTTGGGGGCAGCGCTGCTCTACGCAATAGCGGCATTGGTCATCAAGCGCCTCAGCGGCACACCACCTCATCTGATTGCCTTGATCCAGGTGTGCACCGGCATCCTGCTGCTGGCGCCTTGGGCCAATACCTCGGGCTTGCCGAGCGACGCTGGCGCGCTGGCCTCGCTGATCACCCTTGGGGTCGTTCACACCGGGGTGATGTACGTGTTGCTGTATGGCGCAATCCAGAAACTGCCGACCGCCTTGACCGGGGCCTTGTCGTTCATTTACCCGATTGCAGCCATCCTGGTTGACTGGTTCGCCTTCGGCCATCGCCTGGAACCCCTGCAGTGGTTGGGCGTGGCGGCGATCCTGTTGGCCGCCGCCGGCATGCAACAAGGCTGGTGGTTCAAGCCTGGGACGAAGGTGGCTGCGGTCAAGCCAGACTGACGGCTGCGCGATCGATCAGCGCTGCCACTTCGGCAGTTCGCTCATGATGGTCGTCCCGCAATGGAAGTAGGGAGTGCCAGTGTAGACCAGCCTGCCGACCTTCGAGATGAGTCACCGACGGCGTGTGGTCAGGGTAGAATAGGGCGCTTTCCCGTATTGAATCTGCCCATGACTTCTGTGATCGACACCCTCGCGCAACATTTGCTGCTGGCGCTTGACCCGGCGCCGGCCGAAACCCGTCGCTTGTTCCATGGCCGTGGCCGTTGCTGGCCGGGGCTTGAGCAAATCACTGTGGATTGGTTGCAAGGTGTGCTGTTGGTGTCCCTGTTTCGCGAGCCGCCCGCAGGCCAGTTGCCGGAGTTGGAGCAGATGTTGGCGGCCTTGTCCAAGGCGCCATGCTGGAGCGGGCAGGCAATTTTGCTTCAGCACCGCTACCTGCCAGACAGCCCGGGTCAGTGGTTGCTGGGCGAGTCCAGCGAGCATTGGCTAATCGATGAGGACGGCTTGCGCTATCAACTCGACCTTGGCTTGAAGCAGAACACAGGCTTGTTCCTCGACATGCGCTATGGGCGGCGCTGGGTACGCGAGCAGGCCGCGGGCAAGCGCGTATTGAATCTGTTCGCCTATACCTGCGGCTTTTCCGTAGCAGCGATTGCTGGTGGCGCCGAGCAGGTCGTCAACCTCGACATGGCGCGTTCGGCCCTGAGTCGTGGGCGCGACAACCATAGGCTCAATGGTCACGACGTGGGACGGGTGAGTTTCCTTGGGCATGAGTTGTTCAAGTCGTGGGGCAAGGTGCGTAAGTCCGGCCCGTACGACCTGATCATCATCGACCCGCCGACCTTCCAGAAAGGCAGCTTTGTGTTGACCCAGGACTACCGCAAGATTCTGCGCCGCCTGCCTGAGCTGTTGAATGAAGGTGGGACGGTACTGGCCTGCGTGAACGACCCCGCCATCGGACCGCAATTTCTCATCGAAGGTATGGCCGAGGAAGCCCCGGCGCTGAAGTTTGTCGAGCGCCTGGCCAACCCGCCGGAGTTTCCCGATAACGATCCGGCAGGTGGGCTCAAGGCGTTGGTGTTCCGTCAGTAGGGGGATGTCCCGGCGGACAACTGCTAGGGCGCGGGCAAGCCCGTTCCTACCGGCGAAGTCGCGTGTTGTTCAATGCTTTCGAGCTCAGTCGCCGCCAGCCCAGCACTACGCCGCTGACGCTCAGTACCATGCCACCGAGGCTGAAAGCGATCATCCATATATCCCAGATCGGGCGTCGTTGCAGCAACGGTAGCCAGTCCCAGCTGTGCAACAAGGCGAAAAGCCAGCGCGACGCCCGTTTGGGTTGATCCAGTACCGCCACTATTTCGCCGGTGTAGGGGTCCAGGTGCAGCCAGGTCCGTTGCGGATCATCAAAGCGCACCCGCAGCATCGGCAGGCGTTTTTCCAGGTGCCCCAGCATGCTGTGTTCAGCTCGGGCGTAGTAGTAAAAGTCATAGGCTTGCAGCTGTTCGCTGTGCACTGCTTCCTGTGGCCGGATTGCTTGCGCTGCGTGTTGCAGTACCTCTACAGGCAAGCGTTCAAGCACTTGCCCATCGGCCATGGAAAGTACGCGGGTGCGACCACTGCGGCCGTGTGCAATGAGGTAGCCTTGGCCGCCAATCAAGCGCCACTCCAATTCCCGCGCGAGCAGTCCTTCATCGGCAAAGCGCGAAAGTGCCTGGGGGGCGGAAATTGCAAAGGCCTGAGCTTGCAACGGGCCACCCTGGTACGCCGCTGTGTCCAGAGGCGTTGAACTGCTGAAGATTCGCCAAGGGTTCATCGACATCAGACCACTGAAAATCCAGGTAATAGCCAGCACACCGAACAGCAAGCCGCCAATATGGTGCCAGCGAGCAAACCCACGGTAAGGTGTGCGCGAACCGCTGCGGTAAGGTTTTCTTATACGCCAGCGCAGCACCCCGATCACCGCGCCGAGGACGGCCATCAGCGTGGCGGCCAGCGACAGGTAGATCACCAGGTTGCCCCACAAACCGTCCAGGCCGATGCCGCGCAGTGGATACAGCCAGTGCAGCCAGGCCCCTACCAGGTTCCAGCCACGCTCCAGCGAGCTGGCATCGCGGACCACTTCGCCGGTTTGCCCCGAGATATACAACAGGGTGCCTTCGGCATCATCAAGCTGCACCCGTTGCAACGGTCGGTCTGCGTCCAGGGCACGCGAATGGCTCCACAGGTCTTCCTGTACCGGCCCCTGATAGCTGGGCAATGCCAGTGGGTCATACTGGTAGGCGGCGACCAAGGCCTGCGTGCGCCCGGTAAAGCCAACTCGCACGCCGGTGCGGGCATCCACCGCGACATTGCTGCGTCCTGAGTAACTGAACAGGTAGCGCGGTTCTCCCGCTACCGTACTCAGGCGAATGCTTGCCGGGTTGCGCTGTGGGTCGGCTGCGCGCAAAGCAGTGGCTAGGTCTACGCAGCAATCGGTCTGGCGCAGGACGGGTAAATGCGCCAGGTGCTCCTTTTGCGTCAGTTTGGGATAGCCGACATAGAGCATGACCATGCCCGAGAAAAACCACATGGCCATAAACAGACACAGGCCGATGCCAAGCCAGCGATGCCAGAGATACAGGTAGCGCTTCATCGATCGTGTCCTAGAAACGAGTCTGCAAGGCTATTTCCAGGGTGCGTGGCGCCCCCAGGTAAAGCATGCTCGAGCTGGTCCAGCGGGCGTAGACCTCATCGGTGAGGTTACGCACCCGTGCGGTGACACGCGTGTGTTCGTCGACCTTGTAGCCGACAAAGGCGCCAAACACGGTGGAGGCAGGTGCGTGGCGAGTATTGGCGGCATCGGCATATACCGACGACACGTAGCGGCTGTCGGCGCCTACTTGCCAACTGGGGTCGATGTCGTAGGTCAGCCACAAATTCGCCACGCGCTCGGGGATGTTGGTCGGTGTATTGCCCTTGCGTGAAACGCTGGTGCCACCGACGTTCTCGTTGAATTCATCGTACTGGGCATCGACATAGGCGAAGTTGCCCTCTGCCAGTAGCTTCGGCGTGACGCGCAGCGACGCCGCCAGTTCGATACCGCGTGACGATTGCTTGCCCACCGGCTGGGTGGTGCCAGGGTTGGCAGGGTCGGCAGTGGCCAGGTTCTTGCGCTCGATGTGATAAGCGGCAACCGTGGCAACTCCACGTCCTTCGAGAAAACTGAACTTGCTGCCCACCTCGACCTGCTTTCCGGTACTCAGGTCGAAGTCGCGTACCTGGGCGAAGCTGGCGGTAGTAAGTATGCCGGCAGGTGGGTCGGCTGCGGTGCTGTACTGCACGTAGACGTTGGCTGCAGGCGTCAGTTCATAGACCAGGCCGACGCGTCCGGTAGTGGGTTCATAGATGCGTTTGAAATCGCGCGGATTATTGGCATCAACGACTCGATAGTTGTGTACCTGAAGGTCAATATGGTCGTAGCGCAGGCCCGTCAGCAGTGACAGTCGGTCAGTGAGTTGCAGGCGGTTTTCGACAAATGCTGCCCAGGTGTCGACGGTGTTCTGGCGGTTTTTCTGATAGCCCGGGACCATACCCTTCAGATCATAGAAATGCCCGGGGTCGAAGTTGTCTGGATCAACGCTGTCGAACACGCCGGTTACCGAACGCGGATAGTTGGTTTGTACGTTGTGGCTGTAGTCAATGCCGCTCGACCATTGGCTGTTCATGCCAAACAGTTGGTTCTGGTGCAGCAGTTCGATGCGATTGCCGTTAAGTTCCTGGTCATGACGCTGCAGCAACGCGTTGGAACGGTTCACCTTGCTGTTGTCGGCGTTGTAGGCGTAGGCCTCGAGGTTTCGGAAGTTGCGCTCGGTGTTGTAGTGATAAAGGGTGTTGCGCAACGAGGTGTCCGAGTTGAAGCGGTATTCAGTGATCGAGCGCAGCCAGCGCACGCGTTGCTCGTAGCGGCCGTCCTCGACATTGTAGTTTTCGAAGCGTCGGCTCTCGTCGACCTTCATCTCCCCGCCAAGCGGGTTGAGCACCGGGCTGCCCCAGTAGGGGCTGTCGACGCTTTCGTTCTGATACTCCAGCGCCAGGGTATGGGAGAGCTGATCGTTGATGTCGGTCAGCAGCGAGAAGGCCACGCTCCAGGCGTCCCGTTCCTCACGGTCGACGTAGCCATTGCTGTGGGTATGGCTGAAGTCCAGGCGTGCGTAATTGCGCATGCCGTCACCCTCATCGAGGGCATGGTTGAAACCAAACGAGGTTTCGCTGCTGTCGTAGGAGCCGTACTTGATACGTCCTTCGTTGAAGTCTTCGTCGCGGTTGGCCAGCTTGGTGATGTAGTTGATCGAGCCGCCCACAGCGCCGGCACCGAAGAGAAAGCTCGAAGGCCCGCCTATGGCTTCGACACGGTCGTAGATCCAGCTGTCCACCGGACGTGCGGCAATAGCGTCGTACTGCACGCTGATGCCGTTGAACAGCTGGGTGATCTGTGCCCCGGAAAAGCCGCGATAGGCAACCGAGCCGGCCGAACCGGGAGGTGAGGCAGCAGTCATGCCTGGCACCCCGGCAAGCATGTCCTGGGTGGTCTGGACGCCACGCTGTTCGATTTGCTGGCGATTGACGATGCTCACCGAAGCGGGTGTTTCCCGTGGGGTCAAGCCAAGACGCGAGCCGGTTTGCGAGGGGGTGTCGAGGAGCACGCCCTCGTCGTTTTCGGCGCGGCCGTCGATGCGCAGGTCGGGCAGGGTCAACGGAACTTGTGCCGAGGTATTGAAGGACAGCGCACACAGCAGTGTCGCGCAACCGCAAAGGCGATAGGTGTGGGGCATGAGTCGAACTCTGGAATTTGAGCCAACGGCCAGCCGTGCGTGTCAGTCAGGCACGGCAAACAGGCCGATTACAGACAGCTGTATGGATCAAGCCAGAAACGGAGAGGCACGCGGATTGGCGGCAGGCCAGCAGTAGCGCGGCGGTGCTTTGCTACGCAGTTCACGGTGATAGCGGCGGGTGCGTGCAGCCGCCAGGAGCCAGCCAATGACCAGTACCAGCCCTAGGCAGACCACCGCGGCGGCGCACACTGGACAGCTTTGCATGCTGTCCCAGCCCGCAACCGACTGGTCACTGAAATCACTTTTCAGGGTGGGCCCTGCGCTGCCCATGGCCGAGCAGTACGCGCCACCGATGCCGTTGAGTTTCAAACCCATCATTTGCCCGTGGCCGATACCGCAGGCGAACAGATTGAACAGGACACAGAAATACAGGGTCCAGGCAATCAGTGGGCGGTTGGCGGGCGAGGCGTTCATGGGCGCGACTTTAGCACTGATATTTGCGCACAAGAAAGCCGAATCAGGCTGGGCCATCGGCGCCTCGCGCAGGGGGTGGGTTGTATTGTGCAAAGCTGACATCGTCAGTCTGGTCCACCCGCTTTTTCAGACGCTCGTTGAACGCACGGTTGACGGCGTACTGCCCGCCGGATGTGGTGCGAAACTGTGCGGTGAGGGTAATGCCATTGAGGTTCATGCTATCGACCCCGAACACCTGCAGAGGGCCTTGCAGACTGTGGCGCAGCATCGGGTCTTCGCTGATGGAGTGACCGACTTCACGAATCAATTTCAAGGCGCTGTCGATGTCGGTCTCGTAACTGAACTGCACCGAGAAAAACGCGTAGGCGAATTGTCTGGACTGGTTGGTTACCGCCTTGATTTGACCGAACGGCACCGAGTGCACGAAGCCCTTGCCATCGCGCAGGCGCAGGGTGCGGATAGTCAGGCTCTCGACCGTACCGGCATGGCCGGAATCGAGCACCACCCAATCGCCGATGGCGATGGTGTCTTCGATGAGGATGAACAAGCCGGTGATCACGTCCTGTACCAGTTGCTGGGAGCCAAAGCCGATGGCCAGGCCGACCACCCCGGCGCCCGCTAGGAACGGCGAAACGTTGATCCCCAGGTTGGCCATGGTGGTGATGGTGCAGATGACCACCAGAATAATTTTTATCGCATTGCGCAGCATCGGCAGAATGGTCCGCACCCGGGTGCTGGGTTGGCGCGAGGTGCGCCGCCCGGGTGTGGGTTTGAGTGCTTCCTGGATTGCGGTGTCGATTACCACCCAGAGCAGCCAGGTGACCAGCAAAATCAGACCGATGCTGCTCAGAGAATCGCTGATAGCGCGTCCCAGGGTGTTGCGCAGGGCGAAGTCGAGCACCGAAAAGCCCCAGATACGTCCCAACAGTTCGATGAACGCTATCGCCATGGCAATACGCAACAGCGCATGGACCAGGTTGCGCAGCAGTTCCTTGTAGGGGCGTAAGCGTTGCCGGTTATCTCCGTGCTCCTCCGGTTTGAACATACGTTGCAGGACAGTGCTGAGAAACACCGTGCCGATCAGCAGGATCGAGGTCAGCAGGGCTTTTTGCAGGGCGCGCTGGCTCTCTTCGCCGGCACCGATCAAGTGAATCGCCGACACCAGGATCATCATCAGGATCGGCAGGAACCACAGCGCCGAGAATATCCTCAGTGTCTCTTGCACGGCGCGGTGTTGCAGGCGGTCGGGCAGTGCCCGGTTGCGAATCAGATGAGCCACCGGTCGACGCAGTTTGAGTATCAGTACAGCGAAGGCCAGGGTTGCCAGCAAACCGGTAAAGGCGGCGATGCTGCTGGTGATGTTGCCGCCCAGTTGGCGTGCGATCTGCGGGCTGGTCAGGGCATCGCTCCAGGCGGCGAGAAAGCCGATCAGGAACAACGGCCGTGGCCCCAAGCGACGAATGATGCGCACGGCTGTGCGTTTGTGGCCGGTGTCGAACAGGGTGATCAGGCAAAGGATGATCGAGGTCGAGAAAATCCCGCTGCTGGTCGCGTAGGCCAGGCTCATGCCCAAGGCACGTCCAGGCGATATGGCCAGAAAGTGGCTGACATAGAGGGTTATCACCAGGCTCGCCAGGGCGGGCAAGGTGTAGGCCAGCAAGTCCTTGCAGACGCGGCTGGGGCGCGGTCGGGTCCGAAGCAGGCGGGAGCGGCTGCAGAGACGGGCGAGCATTCGGCCCAGGTTGGTAAGCACCACAAAAGCGATCAGCCAGGTGACCGTGAGGGTGGCAAAATCGCGCCACAGCTCCAGTGAACTGAGCCCTGAAGGTTGACTGACCAATTGATCGACTTCATCGGCGGCACGATCGGCACGCAGGCGCCAGTTGTCGACCAGGTGGTTGTCGACATCCAGTTCCTGACTGACATCATCCAAACCATCGGCAATGGCCCCCAGCAGGCCCCCTTGAACCACAGGCTCAGCGGGCTTTGCGGTTTTATCCGCGGTGGGTAGCAGAGGGGCGGCGGTCGCCAACTGGAGGCTCAGCAGGCAGCCAAGCACAAAGGCGAGGAATGATCGGATCACTGGGTACTCCTTAAACCGTGGACCACGGAAAGGGTAGTCAATGAACGCTGGCAGGTTGGAAATAGCGCAGAACTGAAGGCATTTTCAATGCAGCTAAAGACGCAACCGACAGGGGCGGCCTGCCCCTGCCGGTGCTGTTCAGGCATTACTGCCCGGTGTAAATCTGGTCGAACACGCCACCATCGTTGAAGTGGGTTTTCTGCACAGTGCGCCAGTCACCAAAGGTTTTCTCCACCGACAAAAAGTCGACTTTCGGGAAACGGTCGGTGTACTTGGCCAGCACGGTTGCATCACGCGGACGCAGGTAGTTGTTGGCGGCAATTTCCTGGGCTTCTGGCGACCACAGGTACTTGAGGTATTCCTCGGCAGTGGCACGGGTGCCTTTCTTGTCCACGACCTTGTCGACTACCGTCACGGGTGGCTCTGCTTCGGCGGAAACGCTTGGATAGATAACCTCGAACTGATCACGACCGAACTCGCGGGCGATCATCTCGGCCTCGTTCTCGAAGGTCACCAGCACATCGCCGATCTGGTTGGTCATGAACGTGGTGGTCGCCGCGCGACCGCCTGTGTCGAGTACAGGGGCCTGCTTGAACAGCTTGCCGACAAAGTCCTTGGCCTTGTTCTCGTCACCGCCGTTCTTCAGGACATAGCCCCAGGCAGAGAGGTAGGTGTAACGGCCGTTGCCGGAGGTTTTCGGGTTCGGCACGATGACCTGAATTCCGTCCTTGAGCAGGTCAGGCCAGTCTTTGAGGGCCTTGGGGTTGCCTTTGCGCACGATAAACACGGTGGCCGAAGTGAACGGCGCGCTGTTGTTCGGCAGGCGGGTTACCCAGTTCTCCGGGACCAGTTTGCCGTTGTCAGCCAGGGCATTGATGTCGGTGGCCATATTCATGGTGATGACGTCAGCTGGCAGGCCATCGATCACCGAGCGCGCTTGTTTGCTCGAACCACCAAAGGACATCTGTACGGTGAGCTTCTCTTTGTGCTCGGCTTCCCAGTGCTTCTGGAAGGCGACGTTGTAGTCCTTGTAGAAGTCGCGCATTACGTCATAAGAAACGTTCAGCAGGGGCGGCGCGGCCTGAGCCAGGGCGCTGACAGCAAGACCGGCAGCCAGGAGCGAGGCACTAAAGAGTTTTTTCACTGCGCATTCCTTGTTCGAATTAGCGTTAAAGGCATTATGCCAGCGACTATAGCGGGTGAAGCTTAGGCGCTAAAAGATTAAAAAGTGCTTTGCTTATTCCATTTTCTTGAACAGTGCATTGCCACAGCGCGAGCAGAAGGCCGCGCCATGTTCATGGTGGCCTTTGTGACAGACCGGACAATCGTGCTTGAGTTGCTCACCGCGCATGGCATTGGCCAGTTCAGCGGTAAAAATGCCCGTGGGTACGGCAATGATCGAGTAACCGGTGATCATCACCATCGAGGAAATCACCTGGCCCAGTGGCGTCTTCGGGACGATGTCGCCAAAGCCGACCGTGGTCAGGGTCACGATCGCCCAGTAAATACCCTTGGGGATGCTGCTGAAGCCATGTTCAGGTCCTTCGACCACATACATAAGGGTGCCGAATACGGTCACCAGGGTAGAGACGCTGACCAGAAACACGATGATTTTCTGTTTGCTGCCTTGCAGGGCTGAAAGCAGGTAATGCGCTTGCTTGAGGTAAGGACTGAGCTTGAGCACGCGAAAGATCCGCAGCATTCGAATGACCCGAATGATCAGCAGATACTGTGCGTCGCTGTAGTACAGGGCAATGATCCCCGGGACGATGGCCAACAGGTCAACCAGCCCGTAAAAGCTGAAGGCGTAGCGCAGCGGCTTGGGTGAGCAGTACAAGCGCACCAGATACTCAGCCAGAAAGATGGCGGTGAAACCCCACTCGATCGAGGCCAGAAGTCCGGCGTAGTTCTGGTGGACGTCATCAATGCTGTCGAGGATTACAGTGATCAGGCTGGCCAGGATGATCAGCAACAAGATGCTGTCAAAACGTCGGCCGGCCACGGTGTCGGTTTGAAAAACGATAACGAAGAGCCGCTCGCGCCAGCTCGAAGGGGTGTCCATGCTCAGCTCCATTGCACAATGCAGCTGAGCCTAGGGGCAGCGCTTCAGCTATGCAAGCGGCCGGTCCTGCGGGTGAGCGGCTGACGTGTCAGGCGCTGGCCGATTAGTACCAGCCAACAGGCAAGAATGAAGGGGGCGGTCAGACCTGGCACCGGCAGTTGCGCAACCAGCGGTTGCAGAATGATTGCCAGGATAATTGCCAGCAGTGGCAGCCACGGCTGTTTGCGCGTCTGACTGAAGGCGAGGGCGGCGAGGGCGGCATTGAAACCGTACAGACCGGCATAGGCTGCGTTGGCTTCACCGCCGAGCAGGGCGACACTTCCACCCAGCGCTGCGCCGAGTAATGCCCAGGCAGCGGCGTAGCGGTTGGAGATGAACAAGCCGATGGCGATCAACAGGCCGGCGAAAGGGCTGTCCAGCAAGAAGACCTGACCGAGACCGCATGCCAGGGCATAAAGCGCGTTGTGCTCGATCGGGCTGGAAGCGGCGGCGCTCGGTTCACTGACCAGCAGCACTGCCCAGCCGATCAACACGAACGGTGCCGTGTAGGCGGGCAGCAGTAGGTTGGAGCTGGCGCGCTTGAGCCACTGATGCACGATCATGCTGCTCAGGCCGCCAGCAGCGATGATCAGCGGTGGCAGGATGGCCGACCAGGGGAGTGCGTAGCTGAGCAGCAGGCCGATCAGTACGCCGTTGTAGCTATACAGGCCGGCTTGGCGATCCGTGCGATTGTAGCCACGACGTTGGGCGGTGAGCAGGCCGGCGAGGGCGCCGAGCAAGGCACCGCCGATCAGGTCGGGGGCAGTCAGGGTGATAGCCAGCAGGCATGACAGGCCGCACAGCGGGTTGCGCTGCAGCAGCACCTGGCTGAAGC
Organism: Pseudomonas auratipiscis; assembly: GCF_036324085.1. Lineage (NCBI taxonomy): Bacteria > Pseudomonadati > Pseudomonadota > Gammaproteobacteria > Pseudomonadales > Pseudomonadaceae > Pseudomonas > Pseudomonas auratipiscis. The sequence goes on along the minus strand of NZ_JAZDCU010000019.1, from coordinate 17,090 downwards.
CATTGAGCAAGGCCGTGGCCCAGTCGGGGCACGGATTGACGAAATTCTTGGTGTACATGGGGGCAGTCTGGGTTGATGTGGAGTGGGGCAGCCTCTATCGGGCTGGGTTTTCCCACGTGGATAGTGTGTCGTAGCCATCGCGGGGCTAGCTCGTTCCCGGCAAGGCATCATGTGCCTGTGGGAGCGGGCGTGCCCCGCGATGATTATTACGTCAGACCAAGGTTTCGATCCGCAGCGTGTTAGTCGATCCAGGTTTGCCAAAAGGCACACCTGCAGTAATCAACAGGGTGTCGCCACGGCTCGCCATGCCTTGGGCCTGGGCGATTTCCAGTGCGGTGGAGCAGATTTCATCGACCTGGCGCAGGCGATCATTGACCACTGAGTGCACACCCCAAGCCACGCTCAAGCGTCGGGCGGTGGCCAGGTTCGGCGTCAAGTTGAGGATCGGTGCCCGTGGCCGCTCGCGAGCGGCACGCAGGGTCGATGCGCCCGACTCGCTGTAGTTGACCAGCACCGCCACAGGCAAGATGCCGCTAATGCGACGGATCGCACAGCTGATGGCATCGGAAACCGTTGCTTCTGCCTTGGGCCGCCCCACATCCAGTTGGGCCTGATAATCCGGACCGTTCTCGACCTGACGGATGATCTTGCTCATCATCTGCACGGCTTCAAGCGGGTAATCGCCGGAGGCCGTCTCAGCCGAAAGCATCACCGCATCGGCACCTTCCGCCACAGCATTGGCCACGTCGGTAACTTCAGCGCGGGTCGGGGCTGGGGAAAAACGCATCGATTCGAGCATCTGCGTGGCAACCACTACGGGTTTGCCCAGCTCGCGGCACGTGTTGATGATGCTTTTCTGGATCTGCGGCACGCTTTCGGCCGGCACTTCCACACCCAGGTCACCACGGGCGACCATGATTGCGTCGCTGAGCTCGGCAATGGCACGCAATTGAGTGACGGCCGACGGCTTCTCGATCTTGGCCATCAGGTAGGCGCGATCGCCAATCAACTGACGTGCTTCAACGATGTCTTCCGGGCGCTGCACGAACGACAATGCCACCCAGTCCACACCCAGCTCAAGACCGAAGGTCAGGTCGCGGCGGTCCTTGGCGGTCAGGGGGCTGAGGTCCAGCACGGCTTGCGGTACGTTGACGCCTTTACGGTCGGACAGCTCGCCGCCATTGAGTACTTCGGTCTCGATGGCGTCATCGTGCTTGGCGGTAACCCGCAGACGCAGTTTGCCGTCATCGAGCAGCAGGTCCATGCCAGGTTCCAGGGCCGCGATGATTTCCGGATGCGGCAGGTTGACCCGCTCGAGGGTCCCGGGGGTGCTGTCCAGGTCCAGGCGCAGGGCCTGGCCACGTTGCAACTGGACCTTGCCCTCGGCGAAGCGGCCGACGCGCAGCTTCGGCCCCTGCAGGTCCATGAGAATCCCCAGCGGGTAGTTGAGCTGGCTCTCTACTTCGCGAATCCACTGGAAGCGCAGGGCGTGGTCTTCGTGCTCGCCGTGGCTGAAGTTGAGGCGGAAGATGTTCACTCCCGACTCGACCAGTTGGCGAATGTCATCGATACCCTTGATGGCAGGGCCCAGGGTAGCGAGGATTTTGACTTTTTTGTCAGGCGTCATGGTTTGGCACTCTCAAGGATCAGAATGGCGCGAAAATCGTTGACGTTGGTCCGCGTCGGCTCGGTGACGATCAAGGCGTCGAGCGCGGCGAAGTAGCCATAGCCATTGTTGTTGTCCAGTTCATCGCTGGCCGACAGCCCCAAGGCTGCCGCGCGTGCATAGCTTTGCGGGGTCATCAGGGCACCGGCGTTGTCTTCCGAGCCATCGATACCATCGGTGTCGCCGGCCAGGGCGTAGACACCGGGCAATCCCTTCAGGCTTTCGGTCAGGCTCAGGAGGAACTCGGCGTTGCGTCCGCCACGGCCATTGCCGCGTACGGTGACAGTGGTCTCACCACCGGAAAGGATCACGCAGGGTGGCGACAACGGTTGGCCGTGCAGCACGATCTGACGGGCAATGCCGGCATGAACCTTGGCGACTTCCCGTGATTCGCCTTCCAGGTCGCCGAGAATCAGTGGGCTGAAGCCTGCCTGGCGGGCTTTGACCGCTGCAGCTTCCAGCGACTGCTGGGGGCGGGCGATGAGTTGGAAGTGGCTGCGCGCCAATGCAGGGTCATCCGCCTTGACGGTTTCCGAGGCTGGGTTGTTCAACCAGGCGGTGACTGCAGCAGGAGCTTCAATGTTGTAGCGCTTGAGGATTGCCAACGCTTCGGCTGAAGTGCTCGGGTCGGCCACGGTAGGGCCGGAGGCGATGACCGTGGCCAGGTCGCCAGGTACATCGGAAATTGCATAGGTGTAGACCGTGGCAGGCCAGCAGGCCTTGGCCAGGCGGCCGCCCTTGATCGCCGAGAGGTGCTTGCGCACACAGTTCATCTCGCCGATGGTGGCGCCGGACTTGAGTAGCGCTTTGTTGATCTGCTGCTTATCGGCCAGGGTCAGGCCTTCGGCGGGCAGTGCCAGCAGCGCAGAGCCACCACCGGAGAGCAGGAAAATGACCCGGTCGTCAGCGCTGAGGTTGCTGACCATCTCCAGCACACGCTTGGCGACCGCCAGGCCTGCGGCATCGGGAACCGGGTGCGCCGCTTCGACTACTTCGATCTTCGAGCAACTGGCGCCGTGCCCGTAGCGGGTCACAACCAGGCCGGAAACCGGGCCTTGCCAATTGCGTTCGACCACTTCAGCCATGGCCGCTGCGGCCTTGCCGGCGCCGATGACTATGACGCGACCACTGCGGTCGCTGGGCAGGTGTGCTTCAAGCACCTGGCGAGGGTGTGCGGCATCGATGGCCGTGGCGAACAACTCGCGCAGAAAGTGTTGCGGATCGACCGACATGGCAGGCTCCAATCTTATTATTCTTCAAAACCGAAAACGCCCCTGGGCAGACCTCCGTGCAGGCATACCCAGGGGCGGTGGTGCGCTTTAGCGTCAAGTTCCAAGCTGCAAGAGCGGCAGATCGATGCGCGGCCTGCCTCTTCTTGCCGCTTGAAGCTTGCTACTTACTGTTTTTACTTACTCTTCGCCGCGAATGGAGAAGTTCGCCATGTGCTCGAGGCCTTTGATCAGCGCCGAGTGGTCCCAGTTGGCGCCACCGATAGCTGCGCAGGTGCTGAACACTTGCTGGGCGTTGGCGGTGTTGGGCAGGTTGATGTTCAGCTCTTTGGCGCCTTGCAGGGCCAGGTTCAGGTCCTTCTGGTGCAGGCTGATGCGGAAACCTGGATCGAAGGTGCCCTTGATCATGCGCTCGCCGTGTACTTCGAGGATCTTCGAAGAAGCGAAGCCACCCATCAGTGCTTCACGAACCTTGGCAGGGTCTGCGCCGTTCTTGGCGGCAAACAGCAGAGCTTCGGCTACGGCCTGAATGTTAAGGGCGACGATGATCTGGTTGGCAACCTTGGCGGTCTGGCCGTCGCCGCTACCACCCACGCGGGTGATGTTCTTGCCCATGACCTGGAACAGCGGCAGTGCGCGCTCGAAGGCATTCGGGCAACCACCGACCATGATGCTCAGGGTCGCGGCTTTGGCACCGACTTCACCACCGGAAACAGGGGCGTCCAGGTAGGTAGCGCCGGTAGCCTTGATCTTCTCGGCAAAGGCTTTGGTGGCGGTAGGGGAGATCGAGCTCATGTCGATCACGACCTTGTTCGGGCCCACGCCCTGGGCAACACCGTTGTCACCAAACAGTACCGCTTCAACCTGTGGGGTATCGGGCACCATGACGATGATGAATTCAGCTTCCTGAGCCACTTCCTTCGGGTTGGCCAGGGCGACGGCGCCTGCGGCGACCAGGTCAGCCGGGGCTGCATCGTGATGGGTGGACAGGAACAGGCTGTGACCGGCTTTCTGCAGGTTCTGCGCCATTGGGCGGCCCATGATGCCGGTGCCGATAAATCCGATTTTAGCCATGAGAGATGCCTCTTGTAATTGTTCGATAGGGTGACCCGATGCGAGCGGGTACTTAGATCGCGTTGTGCGTTTTCAACCAGCCCAGGCCTGCTTCGGTGGTGGTCAGCGGCTTGTATTCACAGCCCACCCAGCCCTGGTAGCCAATGCGGTCCAGGTGTTCGAAGAGGAAGCGGTAGTTGATTTCGCCAGTACCCGGCTCGTTACGGCCTGGGTTGTCAGCAAGCTGGATGTGGTTGATCTTGGCCAGGTTGCCTTCCATGGTGCGAGCCAGATCCCCTTCCATGATTTGCATGTGGTAGATGTCGTACTGCAGGAACAGGTTGCTGCTGCCAACTTCGGCCTGGATCTCCAGGGCCTGCTTGGTGGTGTTCAGGTAGAAGCCTGGGATGTCACGGGTGTTGATCATTTCCATGACCAGCTTGATCCCGGCGGCTTGCAGTTTGTCGGCAGCGTACTTGAGGTTGTCGACGAAGGTCTTGCGTACGGTGGCGCAATCCGGGCCTTGAGGACGAATACCCGCCAGGCAGTTGACCTGGGTGTTGCCCAGCACCTGGGCGTAGGCAATGGCCAGGTCGACGCCAGCACGGAACTGCTCGACGCGAGCCGGATCGCACGCGATGCCGCGATCACCGTTGGCCCAGTCACCGGCAGGCAGGTTGAACAGCACCTGGGTCAGGCCGTGGGCATCGAGCTGCTGCTTGATTTCAGCCGAGCTGAAGTCGTACGGGAACAGGTATTCGACACCGCTGAAGCCGGCGTCGGCTGCAGCCTTGAAACGGGCGAGAAAGTCCTGCTCGGTGAACAGCATGGACAGGTTAGCGGCGAAACGTGGCATGGTTGTCTCCTTGCAAAAGTGGGCCCTGTGCATGTCGCGACAGGGCCTTTGCTGCGATCAGTCGAGCATGGAAATTGCGGTTGGCGCGTCATTGCCGACCAGAGCGAGGTCTTCGAATTCGTTGACCGCGTTGATTTCAGTGCCCATGGAAATGTTGGTCACGCGCTCGAGGATAACCTCGACCACCACCGGAACCTTGAACTCTTCGGCCAGCTTCTGCGCCTTGAGCAGGGCCGGGGCGATTTCGCTTGGTTCGGTCACGCGCAGGGCCTTGCAACCCAGGCCTTCGACGACAGCAACGTGGTCGACACCATAACCGTTGAGTTCCGGTGCGTTGACGTTCTCGAACGCCAGTTGCACACAGTAGTCCATCTCGAAGCCACGTTGAGCCTGGCGGATCAGCCCCAGGTACGAGTTGTTCACCAGTACGTGGATGTACGGCAGATTGAACTGCGCGCCTACGGCCAGCTCTTCGATCATGAACTGGAAGTCATAGTCGCCCGACAGCGCCACGACTTTGCGGCTTGGGTCGGCCTTGACTACGCCCAGGGCAGCAGGAATGGTCCAGCCCAGCGGGCCGGCCTGACCACAGTTGATCCAGTGGCGCGGCTTGTACACATGCAGGAACTGGGCGCCGGCAATCTGCGACAGGCCAATGGTGCTGACGTAGCAGGTGTCTTTGCCGAATACCTGGTTCATTTCTTCGTAAACGCGCTGTGGCTTGACTGGCACGTTGTCGAAGTGAGTCTTGCGCTGCAGGCTGGACTTGCGCTGTTGGCAATCCTCCAGCCAGGCGCCGCGATCCTTGAGCTTGCCAGCAGCTTTCCACTCGCGCGCCACTTCCAGGAACACATCCAGCGCCGCACCGGCATCGGAAACGATACCCAGGTCAGGGGTGAACACCCGGCCGATCTGGGTTGGCTCGATGTCGACGTGAATGAAGCGACGACCTTCGGTGTAGACATCGACAGAACCGGTGTGGCGGTTGGCCCAACGGTTACCGATACCCAGGACCACGTCCGACTTGAGCATGGTGGCGTTGCCGTAGCGGTGCGAAGTCTGCAGACCGACCATACCGACCATCAGGGGGTGATCGTCAGGAATGATGCCCCAGCCCATCAGGGTAGGGATGACTGGAATACCGGTCAGTTCGGCGAACTCGACCAGCTTGTCGCAAGCGTCGGCGTTGATGATGCCGCCACCGGCGACCAGCAGTGGACGCTCGGCGGTGTCGAGCATGGCCAGGGCCTTCTCGACCTGCACACGGTTGGCCGCAGGCTTTTGCACGGGCAGCGGCTGGTAGGCATCGATGTCGAATTCGATCTCGGCCATCTGTACGTCGAACGGCAGGTCGATCAATACAGGGCCTGGACGACCGGAGCGCATTTCATAGAACGCTTTCTGGAAGGCGTAAGGCACTTGGCCTGGTTCCAGAACGGTTGTCGCCCACTTGGTCACCGGCTTGACAATGCTGGTGATGTCGACGGCCTGGAAATCTTCCTTGTGCATACGGGCACGCGGCGCTTGGCCGGTGATGCACAGGATTGGGATGGAGTCGGCGCTAGCACTGTACAGGCCGGTGACCATGTCAGTGCCGGCAGGGCCGGAAGTGCCGATGCACACGCCGATGTTGCCGGCCTTGGTGCGGGTGTAGCCCTCGGCCATGTGCGAGGCGCCTTCAACGTGACGAGCGAGGACGTGATCGATACCGCCGACTTTCTTCAGTGCCGAGTACAGCGGGTTGATTGCAGCACCCGGAATACCAAACGCGGTTTCAACACCTTCGCGGCGCATCACCAGAACGGCTGCATCAATTGCTCTCATTTTGCTCATGGTTTTGTGCCTCATTGATTTTGTAATTGTATACAAGTGGCTTTTCGTCAGAGTGTATTCACGCCAAGCGACTCTGGTCAATCCATTTTCATCAGCGGCAGGTGCTTTCGTCGGGAACGCCTTAAAAAAGGCATTTCGTCAGAATTGGTTTGTCGCGATGTAAATATTGTATACAAAAATATTCGCCATTGTGTTCTATTTGTTCTATTGCTTTCACACCTGCCCTCAGGGCTTCTAACAATAAGAGGACCTTTCCATGAACGCATTGACCCTGAAAGTTGCTGTCAGCCTGGTGAACACCGCGCTGGCAGCGGGTCGCAAGATCTCCGCCGCACCGTTGACGGTGGCGGTGCTCGACAACGGTGGCCACCTGTTGGCGCTGCAACGCGAAGACGGCGCCAGCCTATTGCGTCCGCAAGTGGCAATGGGCAAAGCCTGGGGTGCTATCGCCCTGGGCAAGGGCTCACGCCTGCTGGCGCTGGACGCACAGCAGCGCCCAGCGTTTTTCGCTGCGCTCAATGGCCTGGGTCAGAGCCCGGTAGTGCCGGCGCCCGGTGGCGTGCTGATTCGCAATCAACAGGGCGTGGTGTTGGGGGCGATTGGTATCAGTGGCGACACATCGGATATCGATGAGCAGTGCGCGATCAGTGCGATCGAAGAGGCGGGGTTGACGGCGGATGCCGGTGTAGCGGCTTAAAACCCATCACCAGGCAAGCCCACCGCCAGCATGGGAGTGGGTTTGCCTCGCGATAAAACACTACAAATCCGGCTCACACCCCTTGAGCACCAGACGAATAATGGTCTGCGTAGCAGCCTCATAGTCGCTGTCCTCAAGCTTGGCCTTGCCCGTGACCACCGATATCTGCCAATCGAAATCAGCGTAGGTCTGGGTCGCCGCCCAGATGCTGAACATCAGGTGGTGCGGGTCGACTGAGGCAATCTGTCCACGGTCGATCCAGGCCTGGATACAGTCGATGTTGTGCCGAGCCTGCACGTTGAGCTGTTCCACCTGACTAGGGCTCAGGTGCGGGGCGCCGTGCATGATCTCGCTGGCGAACACTTTCGAGGCGAAGGGCAAGTCGCGGGAGATACGCACTTTCGAGCGGATGTAGGAACTCAAGACTTCTTTCGGATCGCCGGCGGCATTGAACGGCGTGGACGCCTGCATGATCGGTTCGATGATGCTTTCGAGCACCTCGCGATAGAGGTTTTCCTTGGATTTGAAGTAGTAGTACACGTTTGGCTTGGGCAGCCCGGCCTTGGCCGCGATATCGCTGGTCTTGGTGGCGGCGAAGCCCTTGTCGGCGAACTCTTCACTGGCCGCACGCAGGATCAGTTCTTTATTGCGCTCGCGAATGCTGCTCATGGTTGACGCTGTTCCTCGTGTCGGGCCGTAGGCGGCGCCGGGCCTGTAAGGCGGTTGCGCATGGTAGCACCGCGTTTGTGAAGGGCTCAAGGTGGCGACTTTGAGCTAGACTGACCCCTCTCAACCCGCTGGAATCAAGCAAACATGGCAGGAAGCAGTCTTTTGGTGTTGATCGATGACATCGCCACGGTACTCGATGATGTTTCGGTGATGACCAAGGTCGCAGCGAAAAAGACCGCAGGTGTACTGGGCGACGACCTGGCCCTGAACGCCCAGCAAGTGACCGGGGTGCGCGCCGAGCGGGAAATTCCGGTGGTCTGGGCGGTGGCCAAGGGATCATTCCTGAACAAGCTGATTCTGGTGCCGGCAGCGCTGCTGATCAGTGCCTTCATTCCCTGGGCGGTCACGCCGCTGTTGATGGTCGGTGGCGCCTTCCTGTGTTTTGAAGGCTTTGAAAAACTGGCGCACAAGTTTCTTCACAGCAAGGAACAGGATCAGGCCGAACACACCGCTTTGGTCGAGGCAGTGGCTGATCCTGCGGTCGATCTTGTGGCGTTCGAGCAGAGCAAGATCAAAGGCGCCATTCGCACCGATTTCATCCTCTCGGCAGAAATCATCGCAATTACTCTGGGAACCGTGGCTGACGCGCCGTTGACACAGCAGATCATCGTGCTGTCGGGCATTGCCATAGTCATGACCATAGGTGTCTATGGCCTGGTCGCCGGTATCGTCAAGCTCGATGACCTGGGCTTGTGGCTGACCCGGAAAACTTCCGTTGCGGCCAAGGCATTGGGCAACGGCATCCTGCGCGCGGCACCGTACATGATGAAAAGTCTGTCAGTGATTGGTACTGCAGCGATGTTTCTGGTCGGCGGTGGGATTCTGGTGCACGGCGTTGCACCCTTGCATCATGCCATCGAAGCATTCAGTGAAGGGCGGGGCGGGGCCTTGACCGGGGCCTTGCTCAATGCCGGCATAGGGATCGTCGCGGGTGCCGCGGTGCTGGCGGTGGTCGCAGTTGTCGGCAAGCTCTGGCGAGCGCTGAAGGGCTGATCGCCTATCGCGGGGCAAGCCCGCTCTCACACAGAACGGTTGGTTCAGTGTGGGAGCGGGGCTAGCCCCGCGATTACAACTATCAGAAATGCACTTTGACCAGGAAGCTGGCGGTGTTCTGATCGGTATCGAAGGCGTCGCTATCTTTGATCCCGTACTTGTTCTTCCAGTAGTCGTATTCAAAACCGACGTACAGTTGCTTCTCACCCCAGTTCAGCGCTTTACCCAGGTCATACTTGACCTGTGGGTTGAAGTGCAGGTTGGCGTGGTAGGTGCCACGGCGGCTGGTGGCATCGTTGTCGACGACCCAGTCCATGAAACCATCGATGAGAATGTCGGATTTGCCCACAGGAATGGTGTAGGACCATACCGGGGTGATCTGCCAGACATTGTCACCGGCACGGCTGCCTTCGGTATTGCGCTGGTAGAAGTTCAGCTGGAAGTAATCGAAGCCCGGGATTGCCAGGTCGAAACCAGGGCCGATCAGGTAGGACTCGGTATCGCCTTCGCCAAACTCGTAGGTCATGGCCAGCAGCACGTCCTTGATTGGACCAAATTCGAGTTTCTGATCGAAGATCTTGCCGAACGACAGGCGTGGGCTGAATTCGCCGTAGTAGGTGTTGGGACCGTTGTTGAAGTCCTTGTCACCGTTGTAGAAGATCTTGTCGACGAAGAAGAAGTTGTCACCGTATTTCCAGCCATCGGCGTGCTCGAAGGTCACGGTCTGCTGAACTTCCGGGTTGACGGCAAAGTTCTTGCCCCACAGATAGGTCAGGCTGTTGTTCTGCCATTGCAGCAGATCACCGGCGGTGGCGGCCGTGCTGGCCGCCAGCAAGCTGCCGGCAAGAATCAGGCTATTGGTCATGCGCATCGCTGTGTTGCTCCCTTGATTGAATCTGTTGGTCGGTACTCTGAGTGGCACCGTTGGGCCAAATACTTGTCTTTTGAGTCAGTTTTTTTCGATTACCCACAGCTATTTGGCAAGAGCTGCGCCAACTCTCCGCGTACGGCGCAACAATCCTGCTCGACTTCGTTCTGAACAGATGAAAAGGGTGTTTCAGGCTGGCGTAACGCTTGCCAACCGCCCGAATTCATTGACTGAGCGGTCAGCAAACGCAGGCAAGATCCCTCTTGCCCTGATCGAGAGGGCGCGCAGATTACTGGCTTGCGCGCTGGTCCTCAAGTGCTCCGTCATGGAGCAGGTATAGCTAAAACTGTGCGTTTGGTCAGGTTTTAGAAATGAAACTTAACCAGGGCGCTGGTCACGTTCTGATTGGTGTCGAGGCGCCCATTGTTTTCAATGCCGTATTTATCTTTCCAATAGCTGTACTCGATACCTACGTACAACTGCTTGGCACCGAAGTCCAAGGCCTTGCCCAGGTCGTATTTGACCTGAGGGTTGAAGTGCAGGTTGGCGTGGTAGGTGCCCCGTCGGCTCTCGTCGTTGTCCACTACCCAATCAATGTAGCCATCGAACAGGATGTCGGATTTGCCCATTGGAATGGTGTAGGAAAAAGTCGGAGTAATCTGCCAAACGCCGTCACCTGGGCGGCTGCCCTCGGTGTTGCGTTGCATGATGTTGAGGGTGAAGTAGTTGAAGCCGGGAATCGCCAGATCAAAGCCGGGGCCGATCAGGTAGGCCTCGTTGTCGCCTTCGCCAGACTCGTAGGTCATGGCAATCAACACGTCCTTGATCGGGCCGAACTCGAATTTGCGATCGAAGATCTTACCGAGCGACAAACGTGGGCTGAACTCACCGTAGTAGGTGTTACTGCCCTTGTTGCGGTCGGTACCGCCGTTGTAGAAGATCTTGTCGATGAACAGGAAGGTGTCGCCGTATTTCCACTTGTTGGCGTGCTCGAAGGTCACGGTCTGCTGGATGGCAGGGTTGACCTTGAAGTCTTTGCCGTAGAGATACGTCAGACTTTCGGTGTGCCAGAGCAGCAGGTCTCCTGCGGTGGCTGGCAAAGCGGCCAGCAGACTGCTACCCAACAGGAGGGAAGTGGTGATGCCTTTCATGTTGTGATTCCCGGCATTGTTATTGTTGGTTTTGGGTTGTTTCGGCGCTAGGCGCCCCGGTCGACTCGCTCCTACGAATCGACGGTCCTGCGTGTTGCTCGGGTGAAACCGGGCGGCAAGCGCCGCCCAAAGGCTCAGTGCTGGTGGGCGGCGTCGTTATGCGCCGCACGCTCGGCGCCGCCGAGGATGTTGAACAACAGGTTGAGGATCAGCGCGCTGACCGTCGCCATGGCGATGCCGCTATGGGTGATCGGCTCCATCCACTGTGGCATTTGCGCGAAGAACTCCGGACGGACCACCGGAATCAGGCCCATGCCTACGCTGACGGCAACCAGCAACTGGTTGCGGCGGTCGGCGATGTCCGCTTCCTGGAGGATCTTGATCCCGGTGGCTGCGACCATGCCGAACATGGCAATCGACGCCCCGCCCAGCACTGCAGGCGGAATTGATGCGATCAGGAAGGCAGCCTTAGGCAGCAGGCTGAGCAGAATCAGGAAGCCCCCGGCAACGACGGTGACGTAACGGCAACGCACGCCGGTCATTTGCACCAGACCGATGTTCTGGGCGAAGGAGGAGTGGGTAAAGGTGTTGAAAAAGCCAGCGACGAAGGAGGCACCGGCATCGCACATCAGGCCGCGGCGCAACATGCCAGGGGTGACCTCACGGTCGGTAACCTTGCCCAGTGCCAGGAACATGCCGGTGGACTCGACGAAGATGATGACTACGACAAGACACATGGACAGAATCGGCGCGAGGCTGAAGGTCGGCATGCCGAAGTGCAGCGGCGTCACGACTTGTACCCAAGGTGCTTCGTTGAGGCCGGAGAGATCGACCATGCCGATAGAGCCAGCCAGTATGTAGCCCAGGCCCATGCCGATGAGCACCGAGACATTGACCCAGAAGCCGCGCATGAAACGATTGACCAGAAGGATGGTGATCAACACCAGCGCGGCTACGAGCAAGTAGATAGGGGAGCCGAAGGTTTCCGCTTCAGCGCCGCCACCGGCCCAATTGACTGCTACCGGAAACAGCGAAAGACCAATCGAGGTGATGACCGTGCCGGTCACCAGCGGCGGGAAGAAGCGCACTACTTTGGACATGAACGGGGCGATCAGCATGCCGAAGAAGCCGGCGGCAATGGTTGCACCAAAGATGCCTTGCAGGCCGACACCGGGCATACCGGCCATGGCTACCATGCTGCCGACTGCAGCAAAACTTGCGCCCATCATCACCGGCATACGAATGCCGACTGCGCCAATGCCGAACGACTGGACGATGGTGGCGACACCAGCGACCAGCAGGTCGGCATTGATCAGGAAAGCGACTTCTTCACGAGAAAGGCCGGCGGCCTGGCCGATGATCAGCGGTACGGCAATCGCACCCCCGTACATCAGCAAGACATGTTGTAGACCCACCAGGAACAGTTGGAACATTGGTAGTGGCTGTCGTGGGGGCGCAACAGGGATGTACGCCTTGCGTGACTCGGACATGCAACACCTCGGTTTTGTTTTTATTCTTTAGAGCTGCAAGCTCAAGCGCCAGGCTTCGAGTAGAAGCAGGAATACGCGCCTGGCTTGCAGTTTGTAGCTTGTTGCTTGGAACCTGTTGCTTAGTTCGTTGGTGCACCCTTGGCGATCCACGCGCCAATCAGTTCACGTTCCTGCTGGGTCATCTGTGTGATGTTGCCCAGGGGCATGATCTGGGTAGCGACAGCCTGTGCCTGAATGCGCGCAGCTTGCTGTTGGATCTGCTGCGGGGTGTCGAGCATTACCCCGGCAGGTGCAGCGCTGAACAGTGGGCTGGTCGGCTTGGCCGAATGGCACACGGCGCAACGTTCCTGGATCACGCTGTGGATCTTGTTGAACCCGGCATCGTCGAGTTGGGCAACGTTAGCAGCGGGGGCTTCGACAGGCGCAGCAGCCTGGGCAGGCTCGGCGGCTTTCTCTGCAGCTTTTTCGGCAGCGGTCTTGCCACCCAGTGCGGTTTCCGGCAGTGGTTGGTACTCGACTTTGGCAGCGGCCTGCTCAGGTGCGGTTGGCATTGGCGCAGGGCCAGTGACGTAAGCCAGGCAGATCATCGACAGGGCACCGACCGGCAGGGTCCATGCATACTTGTTGCTGTCGTGACGGGTGTTGAAGTAATGACGAACCAAGACTGCAGCCACTGCGATACCAGCGAGGATCAACCAGTTGTACTGGCTGCCGTAGGTGCTCGGAAAGTGGTTGCTGATCATGATGAACAGCACCGGCAGGGTGAAGTAGTTGTTGTGGCGCGAACGCAACAGGCCTTTGGCTGGAAGCAGCGGGTCAGGCGTCTGGTTGGCTTCGATAGCGGCTACCAGTTGTCGCTGGGCCGGCATGATGATGCGGAACACGTTACCGACCATGATGGTGCCGATGATCGCGCCGGTGTGCAGGTAAGCACCGCGGCCGCTGAACACTTGGCTGAAACCGTAGCAGGCAGCGATAACCAGCACGAACAGCACCAGGCCGAGAAGGCCAGGACGCTTGCCCAGTGGCGAGTCGCACAGGAAGTCGTAAATGAACCAGCCTGCGATCAGTGAGCCAACACCAATAGCGATTCCTTCAGCACCGCTCAGAGAGCTGCCTGGGGCCAGCAGATACAGGGTTGGGTTCCAGTAGAACACCAGGCACAGCAAGGCAATCCCCGACATCCAGGTGAAGTAGGCTTCCCATTTGAACCAGTGCAGGTTCTCCGGCATTTTCGGCGGAGCCAGCTTGTATTTCTCCAGGTGGTAGATCCCGCCACCGTGAATCGCCCAGAGATCGCCGGATAGACCATCGCGCGGGTTGGCGCGGTTGAGGTTGTTTTCCAGCCATACGAAATAGAACGACGCGCCAATCCATGCCACGCCAGTGATCATGTGAACCCAACGCACGCTCAGGTTCAGCCATTCCAACAGATGTGCTTCCACAGTCTTTACCTCTACCCTGGCACCCTGTAGCCGGGTGCTCGGGCCTTCTCTTATTGGTGGGGGGCGAGGATCAGTTGCTCATCCTCATTGAAGAAATGCTCATCGCAGTTATTGCCAGTGCCACTGCGATCAACCACCAGGAAGTCATCCCGCTTTTCGATCGTCAGCACCGGATGGTGCCAGACGCCGCGATGGTAATTGATGCCCTGCCTTCCATTGCTGATGAAGGCGCGGACAAGACCTGATACAGGTGCATCGCCAACGGGCGCGACCACGATCAGAAAGGGGTTGCCGAGCAGCGGAATAAACGCCTGGCTGCCCAGCGGATGGCGCTCCAGCATGCGAACGGTCAGCGGCATGTCCTGCGCGTCGGCGCGGAAGATGCTGATGATCGCGTTGTCCTCGGGCTGGGCGGTTTCAACCGTTGCCAGCTTGTGGAAGCGCATGGTCGAACCGTTGTTGATCATGAAGTGGTCGCTGCCGTCGGTTTCGATCACGTCACCGAAAGGGGCGAAGGCTTCTTTGGTCAATGGCTCAATCACTAAAGTGCGCATGCGGATTCTCTTTATTCTGTGTTGTGGAGGGTAAGGCCGGGCCTTCCCTTAAAGTTGCAGCAGGCGGAACAAGGCAATCAGGTTGATCTGCGCCAGGGCTTCCTTGAACTCGGCCTCGACCGAGTTGTGGATGCGTTTCTCGAAAGAGGCGAGGATCTGGTGTCGATTGCTGCCTTTTACCGCCATGATGAACGGGAACTTGAACTTCTCTTTATAGGCTTCGTTGAGCGTAGTGAAACGCTCGAACTCTTCGGCGGTGCATTGGTGGATACCGGCGCCGGCCTGTTCGTTGGTGCTCGATTCGGTCAGTTCACCCTGGACAGCGGCCTTGCCGGCGAGGTCCGGGTGAGCGTTGATCAGTGCCAGTTGAGCGGCGTGGTCGGCGCTCAAGAGAATGTCGCTCATGCGCTGGTGCAGGGCCTCGATCTGATCGACTTCCTGCAATTGGCCCACGTCGTAGGCCTTCTCGGCTACCCATGGCGAGTGCTCGTAGATATCGGCAAAGGCTTCAACGAACGCACTGCGCTCCAGGGACGAAGGCTTGAGGGTTTTGAAAGCGGTCATTAGGCGTTCTCGGCTTTGTAAGGGTGGGTGGCATGCCAGTGACGGGCGATGTCCACGCGCCGGGTGAACCATACTTGCTCGTGGCTCTTGGCGTATTCGATGAAGCGCTTCAGTGCAGCCAGGCGGGCAGGGCGGCCGATCAGGCGGCAGTGCAGGCCGATGGAGAGCATCTTCGGTGCTTCGGCGCCTTCTTCGTACAGCACGTCGAACGCGTCCTTGAGGTACTGGAAGAACTGTTCGCCACAATTGAAGCCCTGCACCTGGGTGAAACGCATGTCATTGGTGTCGAGGGTGTACGGGATCACCAGGTGCGCCTTGCCAGTCGGGTTGTTGGGTTCCCAGTAAGGCAGGTCGTCGTCGTAGGTGTCGCTGTCGTAGAGGAAACCACCTTCTTCCATCACCAGGCGGCGAGTGTTCAGCCCGGTACGGCCGGTGTACCAACCCAGTGGACGTTCGCCCGTCAGTTCGGTGAGGATGCGGATGGCTTCGAGCATATGCTCGCGCTCCTGCGCCTCGTCCATGTTCTGGTAGTCGATCCAGCGGTAGCCGTGGCTGCAGATCTCATGGCCGGCTTCGACCATGGCGCGGATTACATCCGGGTGACGCTGGGCGGCCATGGCCACGGCGAAGATGGTCAGCGGAACGCCGGTGTCCTTGAACAGCTTGAGCAGGCGCCATACGCCAGCACGGCTGCCATACTCGTACAGCGATTCCATGCTCATGTTGCGAGCACCCTGCAGAGGCTGGGCGGCGACCATTTCCGAGAGGAAGGCCTCCGATTCCTTGTCCCCGTGAAGAATGTTGCGTTCACCGCCTTCTTCGTAATTGAGCACGAAAGACAAAGCGATGCGGGCATTCCCCGGCCAGCGCGGATGTGGTGGGGTGTTGCCGTAACCGATCAGGTCGCGAGGATAATCAGCGCTCACTGCAGTCTTCCTTCTTATACGTGTAAACGGATGGCGTGGCGCCCGCGAAGGGTAATGCCCACGACGATGGATTGATTGTATACAACTTTGTTTGCGGTTTGTAAGCCTGTTTTTTTCAATTTCTCACTCTTTTCGACCCACAACGGCTTTGCAAGAAACCTGCCTGTTTGGTCAGTTAATGACGCGGACGTCGGCCAGTAGCGTGGTTTTGCGACTGATGGCGTATTTACAGGGGGTGGAGAGCGTGTCAGGAAAGAATACCGAATTATTGTGTACAATTTTACATTAAAATGTCTTAATAATCCGACAGCCGTACGCTGCCGAGCCTTCTGCCGGTGCCGTTCGGGTTTTTTGCCCATAGATAGAACAGAGGCGCGCAAGCAATGGGACGTTTGACCACGCATGTACTGGATGCCGCTCATGGCTGCCCTGGCAGCTCGATCAAGGTCGAGCTGTACCGGGTTGAAGGCCAGCAGCTTGAGTTGGTGCACACCACCCTGACCAACAGCGATGGCCGTTGCGACGCGCCTCTGCTGCAGGGTGATGATTATCGCAGTGGCGTTTACCAACTGCAGTTCAATGCCGGCGACTACTACCGCGCCCGTGGCGTACAACTGCCGGAGCATGCCTTCCTGGACGTAGTGGTACTGCGCTTTGGCATCAGCGCCGAGCAGGATCACTACCACGTTCCGCTGTTGATCTCGCCGTACAGTTACTCGACCTATCGTGGAAGCTAGTTGGTCGCTAGAAGAATCTTCGTAGGTCCTTGCCCGCTCACACTGCGGGCTTTTTTTTGGTTGTTCACGGAATTCCGGGAACTACGCACCGGGGCCTGCTGGCGGGCGAGCACCGGAGTATGGCTCGTGTGTCGATGGGCATATCCGTTTGATGTGGTGGCACCACTGGCTGGTTTCGCCTTTACGGCGACCCACTTTTGTCGGGGTGTAAAGTGGGCAAACCCCCCTGTCCCTGCATTCGGCCCTACGCTGCGCTCCGGGTTCCCTCATTCCACCCTTGCTCCCGCGGGGACCGCGCC
>NZ_JAZDCU010000018.1:0-125355 GCF_036324085.1 Pseudomonas auratipiscis | reverse complement strand
TTGTTCATCAGCATGCGCAGGGGCGCTTCGGTCAGCCAGCTTTTGGCGGTGAGCTTGTTGCCGCGTGCTGCGCGGATCTCGACGTCGCGCTTGCGAGTACGGGTGGTCATGGTCATTGCCTCATTCAGCGGTAGGTGAATGGTGGTAAGTCTCATGATGTATGTATGAGCTTATACCAACCTGTATGTACAAGTAGGTGCAAGCAAGAGGCCAAAACCGAATTTCGTCGACAATGGAAAAGCATGAAAATATAAAAATTAGTTATAAAACAAATAGATAGAATTTCTATAAATTTAAAAGCGCACGAAGCGATGTTGCAAAAGCTGTTGCAACTTCAGCGTGGGTGTAGAGAGGTGAGGGAGATTTCGTAACATTTTTTGGAGCTGAAAACGCGAAATGTCACTTTTCTGCCATCCCAGGCGGGGCTAGTAACAGCGCGAACGCGAGTAATCAGCGTTGAGGCCTCGAGCGACAGGCGGGGGTCGCTCGAACGTTGCTTCAGTTGCCGACCTTACCTTCCAGGCGATAGCGCGAACCTGGATAAACCAGGCGTGCACAGCCAACCTGGCCCTTTGCCGCCCAGGTGCGTCGACGAATCAACAGGCACGGCTCGTAGCGCTTGATTTGCAGCAACTTGCATTCGGCGGACTTGGCGTGAATGGACTCGACCACATGTTCGCCTTCAGTCAGTGGTGCCAATTGGATCAGGTAGGCGTATGGGGTGACCTTGGTAAAATCTTGCTCTAGATAAGCCGGCGCTACCTCGGCATTCACGAAGCGCTCTTCTATTTGTACGGGCACTTCGTTTTCGAAATGCACCAGCACCGAGTGGAACAAGCGCGTGATCCCTTCAAGCGGGAAGGGCATCGATGCACGAGCGCGCTCGGGCATTTCTTCGAGCACGATCACTTCGCTGCGATGCTGATGGCCGCGGGCAGCAATTTCATCGGCAATATTGTGAATCTCAAACAGCGCCGCACGGCCCTTGGGCTCCGCGACGAACGTGCCGACACCCTGCGTACGTACCAATGCGCCTTCGATGGTCAACTCGCGCAGTGCCCGATTGATGGTCATGCGACTCACGCCCAGCACATTCAGCAGTTCGCTTTCCGACGGCAGCTTGGAGTTGGGCAGCCATACGCCGGCGCGAATCTTCTGCATGATGATTTGCTTGACCCGCGCGTACAGCGGCGAGGGGCTTTCGAGCGAGAACGACTCGAGAGACGCATTTTCCTCGTTGGATTTAGGCACGTTGTTTCCTGATGTAAAAAAGAAATTGCTCCGACAAACGTGGAGCGGAGTTTACTCTGCTGTCGCCAATACGCCTATGCGTGCAGGAAGGGGCTCTCTGCGTTGCAGGTAAACCCGCATTTTCGATCCATGAACCTTCTCAATCTGACGTCAGAACATTCCTACTTAACGAGTTGTCAGGATTTCAACGCTTTTTTCGCCTGGGTCCAAACCTCTCGACGTGGCTCCAGTCGCGCTTGGTAATTGGCCCTAAAAAGTTATGCACACCCGGAAGACACTGCGTGAGCAGCCAAATTCGACGCCCGCGATTCGAGGGGGTCGAGGACCGACTGCTTCAAAAAATGCCTTTCAACCTAAAATAATAACGAATGGGGTGAGCAGCATGTCCGTACCTCAACAAACCCAATCAGAAAGTTCCAACGGCGGCCTGCAATCCGGGCTGAAGCAACGTCACATGGCCATGATTGCGCTGGGTGGTGTCATTGGTGCCGGTCTGTTTGTCGGCAGCGGTGTGGTCATCCAGTCGGCAGGGCCTGCAGCGCTGATTTCATTCATGGTCACCGGCGTACTGGTCATCCTGATCATGCGCATGCTCGGCGAAATGGCCTGTGCTTTACCGGCGGTTGGGTCCTTCTACGAATATGCACGCATGGCCTGGGCCGACAGTCCACAGACAAGCCAATTGGCCGGTTTTCTCACCGGTTGGATGTATTGGTACTTCTGGGTAATTGTCGTCGCCGTCGAAGCGGTGGCCGGTGCTTCACTCATTCAGTTTTGGATGCCGGATGTACCGGCCTGGGCCATCAGCTTAGTGCTGATGATAATTCTGACATTCACTAACTTGTGCTCGGTGGCGTCCTTCGGTGAATTCGAGTTCTGGTTTTCTTCGATCAAGGTCGCAGCAATCCTGGTCTTTCTCTTGCTCGGTGGGTTGTATCTGCTTGGCATGTGGCCGACCGAAACCCATCACGGCTTGAGTTCGATGTTGAGCAATGGCGGCTTCATGCCCAACGGTATCGGGCCGGTGTTGACCGGTGCAGTGGCCGCGACCGGGTTCTATTTCGGGGCCGAGATCGTCACCGTGGCTGCTGCAGAGTCCTCCGACCCGGTTCGCTCGGTCGCGCGGGCAACCAATTCGGTGATTACCCGCGTGCTGTTCTTCTACGTCGGGTCGATCCTGCTGGTGGTCACGCTGGTACCGTGGAACTCACCTGCGATGCTCACGCCTTACTCCAGTGCGCTTGCCGCCATGGGCTTCGGTTGGACCGCGCACGTGATGAATGCGATCGTGTTGACGGCAGTGTTGTCTTGCCTCAATTCGGGCATCTACGCGTCTTCGCGCATGCTGTTCGCGTTGACCAAACGCGGTGATGCACCGCGGGGCCTGGCCAAGCTGTCTTCGAAGGGCGTTCCGCGTCGGGCGATCTTTTTCGGTACGCTGTTCGGCTATCTGTCGGTGGTCATGTCGTACGTATCGCCGGACACCATCTTCGCCTTTTTGGTTAACTCCTACGGCACCGTGGCGATCTTCGTCTACGTGCTGATCGCGCTGTCTCAGCTGCGCTTGCGCGCCAAGTTGGAGCGTGAGGCGCCGGAGAAACTCAAAGTGCGGATGTGGTGTTATCCCTACCTGACCTACGTTGCCATCATTGGCATGCTCGGTATCGTCACCGGCATGGCGTTCATACCTGAGCAACGCATGCCGCTGGCATTGGGCGTGGTCAGTCTGGCGATTCTGTTGTTGGCGTTCCTCAGTCGCAGCATCTGGCGGCGGCTCAAAGGCCTGCCGGCAGTTGTACCGGTGAGTAGCTAAGCGTCACACCCCGCTCAAGTGTGTTCGGCCAAACCGTTCAGTGATTGAACGGTTTGGCCGAACGCACGAGAGCAGTGGCGCTCTGTTTCGTGATGGGACGTTACGGGTGACCTTTGAGCAAGCGCAGGACTTCATCGAATACCGCGTTGTCCAGGCTACGCGATAGATCCAGCTCAAGGCTGCGGCGATAGTAAGCGCTCAGGTCCAGACCCACGCCAAGAGCATACAACTCAACATTCCCCTCTTGTTCGATCTGTCGCGCCACCTGTTTGAGGTGCAGGTCGAGGATGTCTTGCTGATTGGTTTGGTGGGTGGCGCTGTCCATCGGACAGCCATCGCTGATGACGATCAGGATGCGTCGCCGGGATTCGCGCTGCAGCAGCCGCTGACGTGCCCAGAGAAGCGCTTCGCCATCGATGCCTTCGCGAAAAAGATCAGACTTGAGCAATGCGGCAATGCTTGGTCGGGCGCGACGCCACGACGTTTCGGCGTTCTTGTAGACCACATGACTCAGCTCGTTGAGCCTGCCCGGGTTGGCTGGCTGGCCGAGGGCACGCCAACGCTTCAAAGGACGCCCGCCGTTCCATTGGCCAGTGGTGAAACCAAGGATTTCACTGCGAGCCCCAGCCAGTTCCAATGCGCGAGAAAAGGCGTCAGCCAGCAAGGCGATGCTTTCGATATGGTTGCGCATGGAGCCGGAATTGTCGATCAACAGGGTGACCAGGCAATCACTGTACGGGCGCTCCAGCTCGTGGCGAAAAATCTCGCGTTGCTCCGGGCTGATGATCAGCCGACTGAGTCGGCCTGCATCGATCTGCCCTTCGGTTTGGGCAAACGCCCAACCATCGCGACGAGGCGCAGCCAGCAGGGCGCCCAGACGCTTGGCCAGGCGTGGCAGATTGAGGCCCTGAGCCGCCAGGCGACGGTCCAGGCGCTGGCGTAGCTCGCGCAACAGATCGGGGCGCACCAGGCTGGTGGCGTCGTGCTCGCAATCGTGCTCGCGGCTGAATACTTGATAGGAAAAGGTGTCGTTGCTGCCGCGTGGATTGCCGTGGGTATCGCCGCTGCTGCTGATCTCTCCTTCGCCATCCTGATCCACATCCAATAGCAGCGCGAAGGCCAGATGCACCTTTTCGACGACTTCCGAGGCGTTGCTCTCGTCGTCGCCGAGCCGTTCGGTGTCCAGGTCCTCGATCAACGCCTGTACCTTGGCGGCAATCAGCAGGGCATGCTCAGTGAACGCCGGTTGATCCTGTCGGCAGCGACGCATCAGACCGAAGGCGGCGCCGAAGTGGCCGAGCAGGCTCAGGCGCGGCGCTTCAATGAGCATCTCCGTTTGTTCACCGGCGCGGCCGCCACACAGCAGAATCCAGCCCATTTGCGTCAGGGTGAACAGCAGCAGACCTATGTGCCCTTCGGTGTGTCCGGCATCGAGAAACTGTTGGCTCCACTGCTCGAAGCGCCGCAGCATGTTTCGCCGTGCACCGGGATGACAGTCGGCTACCAACGACTCGACGCGCAGTTGCTCAAGTAACTCGAACACCAGGCGGGCGATGGGCTGCTGTGGAAGAACCTGGCGCACCAGCGCCTGGTCACTGTATTTCAGGCGCAGCGCCAGGCTATCTGCCACGCCGCGCCAGGCAAGGCTTTCATCGTGTTCCGGGTTGGGGTGCAGGTGCGGGGCGTGGACCGGAAAGTAGCGTTCCTGTACTTCCAGGCGGCCGCCTCGATAGCGCACGCGCCGCTCGCCGGAAAGCGCCCGCAGCGTCGCCGCGCAGAGCTCTTCAAGTTGTTGCTGACGTTTCTCGCGGCGTAGCGGAGGGGTCATGGGGGTCTTCCTGTGTTCAGGCCAGTGCCAGCAAGGGGAACGCCGACTCAGCCAGCTCCTGGTCGAAACAGCGTTGGTAGTATTCGGCGACGATCGGCCGCTCTGCTTCATCGCATTTGTTGAGGAACGACAGGCGGAAGGCCAGCGCCGGGTCGCTGAAAATTTCCATGTTCTCCGCCCAGGAAATTACGCAGCGCGGCGACATCAGCGTCGACAGGTCGCCGCTGGCGAAGCCTTGGCGGGTCAGGTCGGCCACTGCCACCATTTGCCTGAGCAGATCTTCGCCATGGCGGGCGAGCAAATGCGGCACCCGTGCAGCGACGATGGCAACTTCTTCAGCCTGCGGCAGGTAGTTCAGGGTGGCGACAATGTTCCAGCGATCCAGCTGCGCCTGATTGAGCACCTGAGTGCCGTTGTAAAGCCCATTCAAGTTGCCCAGGCCAACGGTGTTGGCGGTGGCGAACAAGCGGAATGAGGGGTGCGGATGGATCACCAGATTCTGGTCGAGCAGATTGAGCTTTCCGTCGCGCTCGAGAATGCGCTGAATGACAAACATGACATCCGGACGGCCAGCGTCGTATTCGTCGAAGATCAGCGCCATGGGCCGGCGCAGTGCCCAGGGCAAGATACCTTCCTGGAACTCGGTGACTTGCTTGCCGTCGCGAAGGACGATGCCGTCTTTGCCGATCAGGTCCAGGCGACTGATGTGTCCGTCCAGGTTGACCCGGGTGCACGGCCAGTTGAGCCTTGCCGCGACCTGTTCGATATGGGTCGACTTGCCGCTGCCGTGCAGGCCTTGCAGCATCACTCGGCGATTACGGGTGAAACCCGCGAGAATCGCCAGGGTGACCTCCGGGTTGAAACGATAGGCCGCGTCGATCTGCGGCACATGTTCGTTGGGCGTGAGGAATGTCGGCACGCGCATGTTGGAATCGATGCCGAACAACTCCCGGACAGGGACCAGGCGGCTGGCAGGTTCGAAGTTCAGATCGGTCATGAATATCGCCTTTGAGGGCCGGAAAGGAAGTCTTGATTCTAGGAGTGGCGCTGGTGCGGGGGAGGGGCCAGTTACCGCAACTGAATGCGGCCAGTGGTGGCTGGCGCCATGTTCAGGTGAAAACTGGCCCTATGGTCCAGGAACAAGGCGGCTAAGGATGGTTCCGTTAGTCAAGCGCATGGCGGTTGCCGCCGAACAATCTCGAGAGGTCTACCTGATGTCCGCCGATACCCTGACGATTACCCTGGATCCGCAACTTCTTGAACTGTTCCGTCGTTACCAGGCGCACACCCAGGTCACCCCGGAATATTACGTCGACGAACTGCTGGCGCGGACCCGGCCAACCCTGCAGGCGGTGGTCGAGGCACTGGACGAAGCCGCTGGAGACCCCGAGGCGTTGGCCCAATTGTTTGGGCGCAGGATGGCTAATTTGATGCAGCCGTCGAGTGATCAGGCCAGTGCCTGAAAGCCAATGGTCGACGCCTGTTTGAAGGGCCGGTGAAGCCTGGGCTCGTCAGAAGTTGTTGGCTTCTGCGAGCCTCAGTGAACAGGGGTCAGTGGCCGATGATTTCGTTCAACGCCTGTTCAAGGGTGCTGACCGTGCGCTCGATGTTGTGCAGCTTTTCGAGGCCGAACAAACCAATGCGGAAGGTCTGGAAGTCGGCCGGTTCATCGCATTGCAGCGGCACACCGGCCGCAATCTGCAGACCGTGGGCGGCAAACTTCTTGCCGGTTTTTATCTCGGCATCGTCGGTGTAGCTGACCACCACGCCGGGGGCCTGGAAGCCGTCTGCAGCCACACTCTTGATGCCTTTGCCGGTCAACAAGGCGCGAACCCGATCGCCCAAAGCCTGCTGTTCGTCACGAACCTTGTCGAAGCCGTAGGCTTGGGTTTCTTTCATCACTTCGTTGAAATGCGCCAGGGCATCGCTGGGCATGGTTGCGTGGTAGGCATGCCCGCCCTGCTCGTAGGCTTGCATGATCTGCAGCCATTTCTTCAGGTCACAGGCAAAGCTGCTGCTCTGGGTATGCTCGATGCGTTCAAGGGCCAGGGCGCTGAACATCACCAAGGCGCAGCATGGCGATGCACTCCAGCCTTTTTGCGGCGCACTGATCAGCAGGTCGATCGCGCACCTGTGCATATCGAGCCAAAGCGCGCCCGAGGCGATGCAGTCCACCACGAACAATCCGCCCACGGCATGCACTGCGTCACCGACGGCGCGCAAGTAGTCATCGGGCAGAATGATTCCCGACGATGTCTCGACGTGAGGCGCGAAGACAATCTGCGGTTTGTGCGCCTCGATGGCTGCCAGTACTTCCTCCAGTGGTGGTGGGGCGAAGGCGGCCTGGCGGCCGGGTTCGACCGGTCGGGCCTTGAGCACCGTGGTAGCGGCCGGAATGTTGCCCATCTCCAGAATCTGGCTCCAGCGATAACTGAACCAGCCGTTGCGTATCACCAGGCATTGCTGGCCGCTGGCAAACTGGCGCGCCACCGCTTCCATACCGAACGTGCCGCTGCCGGGCACCACGGCAACAGCCTGGGCGTTGTACACCTGCTTCAAGGTAGTGGAAATGTTGTTCATCACCCCTTGGAACGTCTGCGACATGTGGTTGAGCGAGCGGTCGGTGTAAACCACCGAGTACTCGACCAGCCCCTCGGGATCGATGCTGGGATAAAGCTTTGACATGAGTGACTCCTGCGGCAGAAAAGTCAGCGTAAAGCCCTTCCCGCAATGGGTCGGGCGATGCGCCGAGTGTAGCGGATCAGCTTGTAGTCAGGAGGTAGGGTTAGGCGCAGGACTGAATTCGCGCTTCATCTGTTCACCTTTGCGCGCGCCGATCCACCAGGCGCAGTAAGCACTGACCGCGCCTGCGAACAGCACATACAAACAGGTCGTCCATGGTTGCCCATCGCTGCTGCGCATCAGCGCGGTGGCGATCATTGGGGTCAGGCCGCTGGCGAAGATGCCGGAGAATTGATAAACGAACGAGATGCCGGTGTAGCGCACTTTGGCGTCGAACAGCTCACAGAACATTGCCGCTTCAGGTCCGTAGATCGCCGCATAGAGAATGCCGAAGGGCACCACGATCGCAATCCACACCATGAACATATCGCCATTGCTGACCATCATCATCCAGAAGGCCGGAAAGGCAGACAGCGCGGTAATCAGCGAGCCCCAGAAGTACACGCGCGTGCGGCCGATACGATCGGACAAGGCGCCGAACATCGGGATGGTGAAGCACATCACCACCGCTGCCACCATTACTCCGATCAATGCTTGGGAACGTGGCAGGTTGAGCGTCTGGGTCAGATAGCTGAGTGAGAACACCCCGAAAACATTGAAAAATACGCCATCGATGTAGCGTGCGCCCATACCGGCCAGGACGTTTTTCGGGTACCGCTTCATCATGTCCACGAACGGGATGGCGGCTTCGGCATTGGCGGCTTTGACTTTGGCGAACTCGGGGCTTTCCATCACGTTCAGACGGATCCAGGTGCCGACGAACACCAGCAAGGCGCTGAGTAGAAATGCGATACGCCAGCCCCAATCGAGAAACTGAGTGTCGCTCAGTACATAGGACAGCAGCCCGACCACGCCGGAGGCCAGGCACAAACCGATGGCCAGGCCAATCTGCGGCAAGCTGGCGTAGAAGCCGCGCTTGTGTTTTGGCGCGTACTCGAAGGCCATCAGCACCGCACCACCCCATTCGCCTCCCAGGCCGATGCCCTGGACGACGCGCAGTACCAGTAGCAGGATCGGCGCCCAGATGCCGATGGTGTTGTAACTGGGCACCAGGCCAATGAGGAAGGTGGCCACGCCCATGATCATCATGGTCATGATCAGCATGCTCTTTCGGCCGATCTTGTCGCCGAAGTGACCGAAAATCACCCCACCGATCGGGCGGCTGAGAAAACCGACAGCAAAAGTGCCGTAGGCCAGCATGGTGGATACCAGCGGATCATCGCTCGGAAAGTACAACTGATTGAACACGATGCCGGCGACGACTCCGTAGAGAAAGAAGTCGTACCATTCGATGGTGGCGCCTATCACACTGGCAATAACCACCTTGCGCACAGGGCTGGCCGTGGACATGTCATTGTTCCTATTGTTGTATTTATAAGGAAGGTGAGCGCGTTTGCGCGCTGCCTTGAATGCTCCATCAGGATGCGTAGGTGCTCAGTTCCGGCAGCGCTGGCGCCACGCTATGCGGCGTGCGGACGCTGGGCTGTAGACAATCTTCAAGAATCATTGTCGAGGCCTTTTCGGCGATCATCACCACCGGCACATTGGTGTTGCCTGAGACCAGGGTTGGCATGATCGAGCAGTCGACCACCCGCAGCCCCTGCACGCCATGCACACGCAGGCGTGAATCCACCACCGCGAGCGGATCGTTACCCATCTTGCAGGTCCCGGAGGGATGAAAGATGGTCGCCCCGTACTGACGACAGAACTCCAGAATCTGCTCGTCGCTCTGGGTTTCGATGCCGGGGCGGAACTCATGGCGAATCAGCTGCTTGAGCGGCCCGGTCGCGGCCAGCTTGCGGGTGTAGCGGACTGCGGCAATGACCGTTTCGCGGTCCAGTTCGGTCGACAGGTAATTGGGCTGCATCGACGGTGGTTGCATAGGGTCGGTGGAGGTAATGCGTACATAGCCACGGCTTTCGGGGCGCAATTGGCAAACCGACATGGTAAAGCCGGAGAAGGGATGCACGCTGCCGCCGGCAGAGTCGGCACTGAGCGTACCGAAGTGGTACTGAATGTCGGGGGTGGCGCTTTGCTCCAGCACCCGTGTGAACAAGCCACCCTGGTTGATGCCAATGGCCAGCGGCCCGCTGCGGGTCAGTAACCACTGCAGGCCCATGCGCAATTTACGTAGCGGGGAGCGCAGGTCATCGTTGGTGGTGATTGGCCTTGTGCACTCGTAGATCATGCGGATCTGCAGATGGTCCTGCAGGTTCTCACCCACACCCGGCAGGTCATGCACGGCGGCGATATTGAATGTTTTCAACAACTGCGCAGGGCCGACACCGGAGAGTTGCAAGAGCTGCGGTGATTGCAGCGCCCCGGCGCTGAGGATCACTTCGCGTCTAGCCTTTACACTCAACGACTGGCCGTTCTGACGGTACTGGACACCCACTGCGCGGGTGCCATCGAAGAGTATTTTTTCAGCGTGAGCAAGCGATTCTATGGTCAGGTTGGCCCGCCGCTTGGCGGGGTGCAGATACGCCACCGCAGTGCTGCAGCGCAATCCCTTGCGGGTGGTCAGTTGGTAGTAACCGACGCCTTCCTGATCACCGCTGTTGAAGTCCTGGACGTGGGGCACACCGAGCGCTTTGGCCGCGCCGATGAAGCCTTCGGTGAGCGGGTGGCGCGCCTTGATGCTGGATGCCGAGAGCGGCCCGTCTGTGCCGCGTGTGGGGCCGGGACCCAGGTCGTTGCTCTCGGCGCGACGGAAGTATGGCAATACATCGTCCCAACCCCAACCGACATTACCGGCGCGGGCCCAGGCATCGTAGTCGGCGCGTTGGCCACGAATGAAAATGAGCCCGTTGATCGAGCTGCAGCCACCGAACACTTTGCCGCGCGGCCAGTAGATGCGCCGGTCGTTCATGCCGGGATCTGGGTCGGTGTAGAAGCCCCAGTTGTACACCGGGTGGAACATGGTTTTGGCATAGCCTATCGGGATGTGGATCCACGGATAGCGATCCGCGGGCCCCGCCTCGAGCAGGCAAACACTGTATCGTCCATTCTCGCTGAGTCTATTGGCTAGAACACAGCCGGCTGAGCCGGCACCGACAATGACGAAGTCATAGGCACGTGACATCCGAAATCCTCTTCTTTTTATAGTTGTGAACCCGAATTGCACTTGCAAATTAGAACAATACATTCCACTTATATGGGGCCAGATTTAACGCGTTGATAAGTCCACCGGCTTTTGTTGCGCTCAAACGCGGTTTAATTCGTTAATAATTAATGAATTAATTCGCCATGACATTTCATCGGGTGATTGATAATGGAACAAATCAAACCGAAATTAGCAGAGGAACTGCCCGAGCCGCTCAACGGTGAAAGCCCGGATCGCAGCCTGCGTGCCTTGCTGTTGCTGGAAGTGTTGGCCAAGGCGGATGCCCCATTGTCGCTTGCGCAGTTATGCGACCGGCTTGCAGCGCCCAAGGCGACGCTGCTGCGCATGCTGGTAGCGTTGGAGCGCCTGGGTTTTCTGCTGCGCGAAGTGGACGAGAAAACCTACTTGCTCGGTCCGCGCGCCAACCGCCTGGGGTTGTCACTGCTGCGTAACCCCGTAGTGCTGCAACGCAGTCGGCTCATTTTGCAGACTCTGGTGCGGCAGTTGGGTGAAACCTGCAACCTGACGGCATTGGATGGCGACAGTGTGATTTACGTCGATCGCGTGGAAACCCACGAGCCGTTGCGCCTGCATGTCGAGCCTGGCACCCATGTGCCGCTGCATTGCACGGCCAGTGGCAAGTTATTCCTCGCCGAGATGCCTGCGGACCGGCGCAGCGACATACTCAAGCAGCTCGAGCTTACGCCGAGCTCCGATCGCAGCATCACCGATTACGATCTGCTGGAATCCGAGCTGGAGCGAATTCGCGCCCGGGGTGTAGGGATCGACAGTGAGGAGTTCGTCAGAGGCATGGTGGCGGTCGCCGTGCCAATCAGAGCTGCCGATGGCCAGTGCCTGGCAGCATTGGCCTGCCATGCGCCCACGGCACGCAAAAGTCTTAACGAGCTGATCGAATACATTCCGCAATTGCAGGCAGCCGCCGCGCAATTGGCGCTGTCACTGGACCTGGATGCTTGTCGCGGCTGAGCCTTCCAAGCGCTCAGCCGCGCCTTCGCGCACTTATACGAACAAGCCGCTCAGGGGCGAGGATGCGTCCCCGCTGAGCCGCCGCGGCATCCGTCCCGCCAGGTAGGCTTCGCGGCCGGCTTCGACCGCTTTGCGCATCGCTGAGGCCATGCGAAGTGGCTCGCGGGCGCGGGCAATCGCGGTATTCATCAACACCCCGTCGCAGCCCAGCTCCATCGCGATAGCGGCATCCGAGGCGGTGCCGACACCGGCATCGACGATCACCGGAACCTTGGCGTTTTCCACGATCAAGCGAATGTTATAGGGATTACGAATGCCCAGACCGGAACCAATCGGTGCGCCCAGCGGCATTACCGCCACGCAGCCAATTTCTTCGAGGCGCCGGGCCACCAGTGGGTCGTCGCTGGTGTAGACCATCACCTTGAAGCCCAGGTCGACCAACTGCTGAGCGGCGATCAAGGTTTCACCGAGATCGGGGTACAGGGTTTGGCTGTCGCCGAGCACTTCGAGTTTGACCAGGTTGTGGCCGTCGAGCAGTTCACGGGCCAGCAAGCAGGTGCGCACCGCATCCTTGGCCGTGTAGCAGCCGGCGGTATTGGGCAGCAGGGTGTAGCGCTGCGGCGAGACCACGTCGAGCAGATTGGGCTGATCGGCCGCCTGGCCAAGGTTGCTGCGGCGTACCGCAAAGGTAACGATCTGCGCCGCGCTGGTCTCGATGGCAGCGCCAGTCTCGGTCAGGTCCGCGTAGTGGCCTGTGCCCACCAGCAAGCGCGAGGCGTAGGGTTGGCCGGCAATGATCAGTGGGTCTAAGGCTGTGCCAGTGCTAGTCATAGAGGCTCCAGTTGGGGGAGGGATGGCGGGTTGACGTGCAACTAGCCGCCGCCAATGGCGTGGACGATTTCCACGCGGTCGCCTTGTTTCAAGCGCAGCTCGGCGTACTCGCTGCGTGGGACCACATCAAGGTTGTACTCAATGGCCAGGCGCCGCCCCTGCAACTGCAGGCGGACGAGCAGTTGCGCCAGATTGATGTCCGCGGGTAACCACTGGGCCACCCCGTTGATTTCCACTTCAATCATTCAGGTTCTCTTGTCGATGAGGGTTCTGGTGTTCGCAGGGTGAGGGGATCGACGCGACGCTTTTAGAACCAGTCGCGGCTGCTGCGCTAGTCCAGTGCGTTGATCGAAGGCTGGCATCACGAATGGACAACAACTGGATCTAACTGCGCGCGCTGCTTGTTCTTAGTTTCTTCTCCAGGGGTGGATCGGGCAGTGCTGCGTTGCGATGCCGAGTGCTGCTCCTTCGTATGCGGCTGCCTGGAGCGTGTCTGCTGCCCGGTGACCAACAATAAAAATGCACCAGTCGAGAGGTAAGCATGAAAACAACAGCGCACGAGTTCGATGCAGTCGAAGCCCTGGCCAGTGACCGCGCTCACGTCTGGCATCACCTGTCCCAGCACAAACCGCTGGAGCAGAACGATCCGCTGATGATCGTTGAAGGCAAAGGCCTGCGCGTCCGCGACATCAAGGGCAATGAATACCTGGATGCGGTGTCTGGTGGGGTGTGGACCGTTAACGTTGGTTATGGCCGTGAGAGCATCGCTGACGCCGTGCGCGATCAGTTGGCGAAGATGAATTTTTTCGCCGGCTCCGCAGGCAGTGTTCCAGGCGCCTTGTTCGCCAAGAAACTGATCGAGAAGATGCCGGGCCTGAGCCGGGTGTACTACTCCAACTCAGGTTCGGAGGCCAATGAGAAGGCCTACAAGATCGTCCGGCAGATTGCGCACAAAAAGTACGGCGGCAAAAAGCACAAGATTCTGTTCCGCGAGCGTGACTACCACGGCACCACCATCACTGCGCTGAGTTCTACCGGTCAGTTCGAGCGCAAGAACCAGTACGGTCCGTTCACCCCGGGTTTCGTCGAGTTTCCACATTGCTGTGAATACCGCTCGCAGTTCGGTGACGTGGCCGACTACGGCATACGCGCCGCCCAGGAAATGGAGCGCGTGATTCTTGCCGAAGGGCCGGATACTGTGGGTGCCGTGGTGCTCGAGCCAATCACCGCAGGGGGCGGCGTCATCACTCCGCCAGAGGGCTACTGGGAGGCCATTCAGGCGATCTGCAAAAAGTACGACATCCTTCTGCACATCGACGAAGTGGTCTGTGGCCTGGGGCGTACCGGCAAATGGTTCGGTTACCAGCACTATGGCATCAAGCCGGACATCGTCACCATGGCCAAGGGTGTGGCCAGCGGTTACGCGGCGATCTCCTGCACGGTGACCACCGAGGAAGTGTTCGAAGCCTTCAAGGGTGACGCCGACGACCGCATGGGCTACTTCCGCGACATCAGCACCTTCGGTGGCTGCACGGCAGGCCCGGCGGCAGCGCTGGAGAACATGCGGATTATCGAAGACGAAGGCCTGTTGGAGAATGTCACCCACATGGGCGAGTACTTCATGGGGCGCCTGCGCGAACTGCAGGATAAGTATCCGATCATTGGTGATGTGCGCGGCAAGGGCCTGTTCTGTGGCATGGAGCTGGTCAAGGACCGCAAGACCAAGGAGCCGGTGGCCGAAAGCGTCGCCATTGCCATCGCGGCTGACTGCATGCGCCAGGGCGTAATGATTGGGCGTACCAACCGCAGCTTTGAGCAATTTAACAATACCCTATGTTTCAGCCCGGCATTGATCGCTACACAGCAGGACCTGGACGTGATTATCGCCGCCCTAGACGTTGCCTTTGGCCGTCTTGCCGCTAATCCATAACGCGTCAAACCTTGCGCGGACCGGCCCCGAGTTACATTGACGGGCCGGTTTTGGCGTGTCTGCGGCGTTAATAGTGGTGCGCCGGATAGTCTTGTCGAGGTGTTGTTGCTAGTCTGCTTGGCGATCGCTGCGTCAGCGGTTTGCTGGCAAGAGCATTCTGAAGTGACTGGCCGAGTGGTGTGCGGTACCAGTGCTTGTCGTCCGTTCAGTCGAGGCCGCTATGTTCCAGCTGTTCCATTTGTCCGCCGATAAAACCACCAACTTGCAGCAGCAACTGCGCGAGCAGATCGCTCAAGTCATTCTCAACGGCAATATTCCGCTCGACAGTCCCTTACCTTCCAGTCGCAAGCTGGCCAAGCAGTTGAACATCGCCCGAAACACGGTGGTGCTCGCCTACGAACACTTGCTCGACGATGGTTACCTGCTGGCCCGTGAGCGCAGTGGCTACTATGTGAACCCGGACATTCTGGCGCGCAAGGTGGAGACGCCGCGTGTGCAGCAGGATGAGTCGGTGGCCACCAAGCCGGACTGGTCACAGCGCCTGGTGATGCAACCGTCGCAGCAACGCAACATGAGCAAGCCACGCGATTGGCAGAATTACAAATACCCCTTTATCTACGGCCAGTTCGACCCGGCGCTGTTTCCGACCGCCAACTGGCGTGAGTGTTGTCGTGATGCGGTCAGCATTCCGGCGATTCGTGATTGGGCCTCGGATCGCTTCGATAACGACGATCCGTTGCTGATGGAGCAGATCAGAACTCGGCTGTTGCCACGCCGTGGTGTCTGGGTTTCGCCTGAGCAGATCCTGGTCACGGTTGGTGCCCAACACGCGCTGTACATGCTGGCGCGTCTACTGTTGCGCCCCGACAGTTTGATGGGCATTGAAGAGCCCGGTTACGTGGACGTGCGCAATATCGCCATGCTCAACCCTTCGCGGGTTCAGGCGCTGGCGGTGGACAACCAGGGGCTGATGCTCAGCGATCAGCTCAATGACTGCGACCTTATCTACACCACGCCCAGCCATCAGTGCCCGAGCACCGTGACCATGCCCCTGGAGCGCCGCTACGAGTTGCTGGAACGGGCCAATGAACACGATTTTCTGATCATTGAAGACGACTACGAAAGCGAGACCAACTTCAAGTGCAATCCGATCCCGGCACTCAAGAGCCTGGACAAGAATGACCGCGTGCTCTACGTCGGCAGCCTGTCGAAAACCCTGGCCCCCGGCCTGCGGGTCGGCTATCTGGTCGGGCCCGAAGCGCTTATCCGTGAGGCACGGGCGTTGCGGCGGTTGATGGTGCGTCATCCGGCGGCGAACAATCAGCGTTCGGTGGCCCTGTTCCTGGAGCGCGGCTACCACGATGCATTGATCATGAGCCTGATGCGCGCGTACGAGGAACGTCATGAGCAGATGGGCGCAGCCTTGCGAGAGTACTTGCCAGAGTCGTCCAAGGAACCGAGCTTCGGCGGCTCCTGCTACTGGGTCAAAGGTCCCGATAATCTCGACGCACGACGCCTGCAAAAAGTCGCCGCTGAACACGACATCCTGATTGAGCCCGGCGATATTCATTTCTTTGGTGAGCAGCCGCCGCTCAACTACTTCCGTCTCGGGTACTCGTCGATTCCAGCCGAGCGCATTCGTCCGGGGATCAAACTGCTTGCCGAGCTCATCGAGCAGATCAGCTAAGCACTAAGCCCGCCACTGTCCTTGATCACGCCACGTCGAACACCGTTCGGCGGGGGCGTGGCGTGCCCGGCTTTTTTGTGCCGCTGTCAGGGCTAACTTTGCCTGCCCATGCATCTGGACCCACTGGCTTAACAGGTGGCTCCCAACTGGTCCTATCTGCCGCTTCCTTCCGACTCCTACTCTAGCCCCAAGCCAGCCAGTCCTCGCCTCAACGCAAAGCACGGGCGGCTCGCTCGACCTGCCCCAAAACTCCATCACAACAACAATCGGAGAGATCGGCATGCTTAACGGAGCTAACCCCATCAAGCCCCACGCACTACGCGCCGCCCCCTCGTACCTGGCCATCGGCCCGAGCATTCCGGCTGCACAGCGCACCTGTCCTGAAACCAATTCCTATGCAGCCGTCGCGCTGAAAGGCTGAGCCCCGAGTCATTGGCGGCGCAGCCGCCGTACCTTAAGTAACGAGAGGAAGATCGATATGCCACGCATGACCCCTAGCGAAGCAATGGTAGAAACACTGGTTGCCAATGGCGTCACCGATATCTTTGGCATCATGGGTTCGGCCTTCATGGATGCGATGGACATCTTCGCACCCGCCGGTATCCGTTTTATCCCGGTGGTCCACGAACAAGGTGCCGGGCACATGGCTGACGGCTTCTCGCGGGTCAGTGGGCGTCACGGTGTGTGCATTGCGCAGAACGGTCCTGGGATCACCAACTTCGTCACCGCCATCGCTGCCGCCTACTGGGCGCACAGCCCGGTAGTCGTCATTACCCCAGAAACCGGCTCCATGAGTCAGGGCCTGGGTGGCTTCCAGGAAGCCCAGCAACTGCCGTTCTTCGAGACCATCACCAAGTACCAGGCCCATGTGCCCAACCCTGCGCGCATGGCTGAACTGACCGGTCGCTGTTTCGATCGGGCGATGCAGGAAAATGGTCCGACCCAACTGAACATTCCACGTGATTTCTTCTACGGCGATATCAACGTTGAAATCCCTACGCCGATTCGTATCGAGCGTAGCGCCGGTGGCGAGCAAAGCCTGGCCGAAGCCGCCCAACTGCTGGCGTCGGCAAAATTCCCGGTGATCATCTCCGGTGGCGGTGTGGTTATGGGCGATGCCGTCGAAGCCTGCCAGGCGCTCGCCGAATACCTCGGCGCGCCGGTGGTCAACAGCTACCTGCACAATGACTCCTTCCCGGCCAGCCACCAGCTGTGGTGCGGCCCGTTGGGTTACCAGGGCTCCAAGGCGGCAATGAAACTGCTGTCGCGCGCCGACGTGGTTCTGGCCCTGGGGACCCGCCTGGGTCCATTCGGTACCTTGCCGCAGCACGGCCTGGATTACTGGCCAAAGCAGGCGAAAGTCATTCAGATCGACTGCGACTCGAAAATGCTCGGCCTGGTGAAAAAAATCAACGTCGGTATCTGTGGCGACGCCAAGGCTGCAGCGGTCAACCTGCTCGGTCGCCTGGAGAGCCTCGACGTGCTGTGCCTGGAAAACAAAGGGGCGCGCGCCGAGGAAATCGCCAAGGAAAAATATGACTGGGAAACCGAACTGAGCGCCTGGATCCACGAGAAGGACGAGTTCTCGCTGGACATGATCAAAGAGCAAAGCGGCGAAGAAGGCAACTACCTGCACCCGCGCCAAGTGCTGCGCGAACTGGAAAAAGCCATGCCGGCGGATGCCATGGTGTCCACAGACATCGGCAACATCAACTCGGTCTCCAACAGCTACCTGCGTTTCGAGAAGCCACGTTCATTCTTCGCTGCCATGAGCTTTGGTAACTGCGGTTACGCGCTGCCGACCATCATCGGCGCCAAGGTCGCGGCCCCGCACCGCACCGCCATCTCCTACGCCGGTGACGGTGCCTGGGGCATGTCGATGATGGAAATCATGACCTGCGTTCGCGAGAACATCCCGGTTACCTCGATCGTTTTCCACAACCGTCAGTGGGGTGCGGAGAAGAAGAACCAGGTGGACTTCTACAACCGTCGCTTCGTCGCGGGCGAGCTGGAAAACCAGAGCTTTGCCGGTATTGCGCGTTCGATGGGCGCCGAAGGCGTCACTGTCGATCGCCTCGAAGACGTCGGCCCGGCGCTGCAGGCAGCCTGTGAAGCTCAGAAGGCTGGCAAGACCACGGTGATCGAGATCATGTGCACACGTGAACTGGGCGATCCGTTCCGCCGCGATGCGCTGTCCAAGCCGGTGCGTTTCCTCGAGAAGTACAAAGACTACGTTTGAGTCGCCGAAGTGACCGGTTGATGCCGGACACCTGAAACACTGCCGCGGCGCCTTCGGGCGCTGTTGCAGCTTCGACTGTGAACAATCAGGAATCCAAGCATGTTGAGCACTATTCCTCCGGAATGCCCGGCATTCCTGCTTGACCGCGCCAAGGCGCTGCCGCGCGTGGTCACTGCGGTGGTCAATCCCGTCAACCTGCTCAGCCTCAGCGGTGCCAAGCGGGCGTGCGATGAAGGCCTTATCGAGCCCGTGCTGGTCGGGGATCAAGGGCGCATTCGGGCCCTGGCCGATGTACTGGACTGGGACCTGCACGATCTGCGCATACAGCATGTCAGCGAGGAGGTGCAGTGCGCCGAAGCCGCCTGCATGCTGGCGGGATCGGGCACTGCGCAAGCACTGATGAAGGGGCATCTGCACACCGATGTATTGCTGCGTGCAGTGCTGAAGCGTGAGGTTGGGCTGCGTTCGGCCAGCCGTCTCAGTCATGTGTTTCATATGACATTGCCGGGCAGCGACAAGGCATTGTCGATCACCGATGCGGTGATCAACGTGCAGCCAACGATCGTCGACAAAATTCACATCGCGCGTAATGCCATCGAGTTGATGCATGCCCTGGGCTATGAAAAGCCGCGCATGGCAGTGTTGTCGGGTACCGAAGAAGTGGTGGCTAGCATGCCGTCCAGCAAGGATGCCGCGGAGCTTGCCAAACTGGCGACGATCGGTGCCCTGGGCGATGCCTGCGTTGAAGGTCCTCTGGCCTTCGACAATGCGGTATCGCTGGAAGCTGCGCGAATCAAAGGTATCGGCGGTGAGGTCGCGGGTAATGCCGATATCTTGTTGGTACCGAACCTGGAAGCCGGCAACTTTCTGTTCAAGCAAATGGTTTACTTCATGAGCGCCACGGCCGCCGGCTTGGTGCTAGGGGCGCGGGTGCCGATCATTCTCACCTCGCGAGCCGACCCATTGGAGGCGCGCTTGGCATCCTGCGCGCTGGCGTCCATTTTTATCGACTACCGTCGTCAGTTGCGCAACCAACTGCAGGCTGCCAGCTAAGCAACTTCATTACACCAGGAGAACGATGATGGCTGTGCAACGTTATGGCTTTATCTTCAAGGCACCCGGCATGCAGTTCCTTACCCATAACGGGCGGCTGGAGTCCGATGCCTTTGCGGCAACCGTGTGTGGTGTTGCCAGCATCGAGGAAGCGGTGCTGGTGGCCCAGGAATTGTTGACCCGGCACGTGCAATTGATCGAGTTGTGCGGTGCATTCAGCGAGGCCGACGTCGAGCAGATTCGCCGTGCCATTGACGATCGGGTTCCCGTGGCCGCTGTGCAATACAGCGCTGAAACACGCCAGCGCCTGCAGCAGTTATCCGAGTGAGTTGTCGTCCCTTCAATGCGTCGCAGGCTTCAATCTGACGCCTTTTATAAAGATCTCCCCGGGGACCCACTGACCGTGCCTGCATCAGGCATGGCAGTCGTGGTAACTGCGCCCATGGGCAGCGCAAAGCCAGGCAACGCGGGGCTTTGCGCGCAGCGGCCGACTGGCCCCTAAGACGGTGTCGACGTGGTCCTAATGAGAAGAAGTTGATTTCTCTAGCATCAAACCCAGTGATTTCATAACCACAGGGTGTAGCTGACACAATGAAAATAAAACAGCATCACACAATCCCGCCTATGCCCAACCAGTCGCTCGACACGGCCCAGCCCTCGATGTCGTGGCTGGCACGTCGGCAGCAGAAATTAAGCCTGTTGTTGCCGGGTATCCTTGCCTCGGTTGTCGTTGCCGCCAGCGCCACGTTCCTTTCTGAACATTACGGTGCGCCGGTGATGTTGATGGCCCTGCTGCTGGGCATGGCATTGGGCTTTCTTTCCGAGGAGGGGCGGGCGGTCGCCGGTATTCGCTTCACCTCCAGCACCATCCTGCGCTGCGGCGTGGCGCTGCTGGGCATGCGCATTACCGTGGAGCAAATCCTTTCGCTGGGCGGTACGTTGATGGCGGTGGTGATTGGTGCCGTTTTCCTGACCATCAGTTTCGGCATCCTCTTGTCACGACTGCTTGGCCAGTCGCGTGATTTCGGTATTCTCAGCGGTGGCAGTGTCGGCATCTGCGGCGCGTCGGCGGCCTTGGCCATTTCTGCGGTGCTGCCGCAGGACAAGCACAGCGAGCGCAATATTATTTTCACGGTGATCAGTGTGACCGCACTGAGCACCATCGCCATGATTGCCTACCCACCGTTTGCTCAATGGATTGGTCTGGACGCCCATCAGGCCGGGATATTTCTTGGCGCAACTATTCATGACGTGGCCCAGGTAGTGGGCGCCGGCTACAGCATGTCGGAGGAAACCGGCGACACCGCAACCGTGGTCAAGCTGTTGCGCGTAGCCATGTTGGTACCGATCGTGTTCAGCCTGTCGCTGCTGTTGCGCAAGCGCGGTGATGGCGGCCCTCGCCCGGCCTTGCCGTTGCCTTTGTTCATCATCTTCTTTGTCGTGTTCGTGGCGATCAACAGCAGCGGCATCGCCTCGGCGCAGATCCAGGCCTTTGCCGGCGATGTGTCGCGCTGGTGCCTGGTGACCGCCATCGCCGCGCTGGGGATGAAAACTTCATTGAAGGCTTTGCTGGAAGTCGGTTGGCGTCCAGCGACCCTACTGGTCAGTGAAACACTGTTTCTCGCGGCCTTGATTCTGATTGCGGTCAAATGGCTGGCATGAGCCTGCACCATGGGTGATGCTCATCACCCCCGCCTGATCTGCCGACTGCCGCCGCCACAGAAACTGTGCGGCGGCAGTCTGGCTTAACCAGCAATGGAGGCGGTATGAGCCTGCAAGTGCATCTGATTTTTCTGGGTTGTGTGGCCCTGGCAACGGTTGCCCAGAGCCTGACCGGTTTTGCCTTTGGCCTGATTCTGATGGGGTTGATTGCCTCGTTGCACATGGTGCCGCTGACAGAGGTGGCGGTGGTGATCAGCATCCTCACCCTGGGCAATGCCATGGCCACGCTTGGCGGGCCGAAACCGCAGCTGGACCGTGCAGTGCTGATGCCGGTACTGATCAGCAGCCTGCTCGGCGTCAGCCTGGGGATATGGGGGCTGGGTGCGTTGAGCGGCAGCCAGATAACCTGGCTGCGGGTTCTGCTCGGCGTGCTGATCGTCGCGGCCAGCTTCATGCTGGTGGTGCAAAACAAGCCGAAAGCACGACTGTCGCGACAGCCTTCGTTCTGGCTGGCCGGAGGGCTATGTGGCCTGCTCAATGGTTTGTTTTCCAGCGGCGGGCCGCCGATTGTTTTCCACCTGTATCGCCAGCCCCTGGGTTACGAAATTATCCGCAATACCCTGGTCACCGTGTTCGCCGCCAATGCGGCGGCGCGTCTGGGCCTGGTGGTCGCCCAAGGACAAATGCACATGTCCACGCTGCTATTGAGCGCCGAAGCATTGCCCTTGGTGCTGCTGGTCAGTTGGCTGGTGCGGCGCTATCCGCCGAAGTTGTCGCCGAGGACGGTGCGCTGGATAGTCTTTGTGCTGATGGCGCTGGCAGGCATCAGCTTGATCTGGGGTTCGCTACCGGGGCTTTTGGCGCAGACATCGGCATAAACACTGACCCCGGCAAGGCTTACTGAGCCAGTATGAACGCGGCAAGGGTCTGCAGGTTTTCCGCGCTCAACTGCGCGTAAGGCGGCATGGGCGTTTGCCCCCATTTCCCGGAACCTCCCTGCTGAATGCTGGCGGCTAACTTGGTCATCGCCTGCGGATCGTTTGCATACTTGGTGGCGACTTGGTGATACGCCGGACCTACCACCTTGTGATCGACTGCGTGGCAGGACAGGCACGCATTTTTCTGCAACAGCGCTGTGGCGTCGACGTTCGCAACAGGCGCCTGGGCCTGCGGCGAACTGGCAGCCTGCACCTCGGCATCGCTTGCCTGGGCACTGCCGTAGGTCACCGCCAGGTAAGCACCGATAATGCTCACATCCTGATCGCTGATAGGCGCACCGTACACGTGCTGCATCTTGCTGGCTTCTGCCGTCCACTGCGCCAAGGTCATTCCGGGCGGCTGGAAATTGATGTAATCGGCGGAATGGCAGGTCGAGCATTTTTGCTGGGCCAACGGATAACCGGGCAGGGTACTGGGTTTGAGCGCAGCGGTTTCCGGCGGCAAGGTGATCGACAGCGGCGCCGCGTTCGCAACGCCAGCCAAACAAATCTGCGCCGTGCACAGCAAAGTGATCAGACGTTTCATGCAAGCTCCTTCAGGCGACAGTAACGTGGCTGGTTTCGACGACGTGGCGGCGGTAGCCCCCGGGGTTCCAGTCGGCGCGCAGCGGCTGCATCTCGCCTGCCCGGTTAGTGGCGCGCACCATTAACTGGGTGGCGCCCTTGTGGGCGAAGGTGACGGGCAGCGTCCATTCACGAAAGGAAAAACGGCCCAGGTCTTGGCCCAGCTGAGCCTCACGCCAGCTTTTGCCACCGTCGACAGAAAGCTGCACCGTGTTGATCCCGTCGCCGCCATCAAAAGCTATGCCTTTGAGCACCACCGGTGTATTGAGCGGCAACACATCGCCTTGCTTTACGCTGGTAATAAAGCTGCGCACCGGCATTTTCGAAATCGGCTTGGTTTGCGCTGCCGTGGTACCGGGGGCGATGCACAAACAGTCGTTGTCTGGCACGCGGTAACCTTTGGCCATGAAGAAACCGTCGTAGGTGTGATCGACCACTTCGATCTCGCTCAAGTGCTTGACCCAGTAGGTGCCGAAATAGCCGGGCACCACCAGACGAATCGGGTAACCGTTGAGGAAGGGCAGGTCGGTGCCGTTCATTGACCAGGCGATCATCGGCTCACCGCCGAGGGCATGACCGATGTCCAGGGCCTTGATGAACTCCGGGGTGCTCGCCAGCACGGGTTTATCCAGCCCGCGAAAGGTCACTTGCCTGGCGTCGGCTTTGACCCCGGCCTTCTCCAGCACCGCTTTGAGTGGAACCCCCAGCCAACGGGCATTGCCCATTGAGCCATTACCCAACTGCGCGCCGAACACCCGTGGCATCGAGAACCCACGGCTGTTTCCCGAGCACTGATTGACGGCCACCACCTCCACCGGCTCGGCGAGTGCTTTGAGCTCAGCGAGAGAAAGTGACAGCGGCGTTTTCACCGAGCCCTTGATCGTCAGGCGGTAAGTGTCTGGATCGATGCTGGTAGGGAAGTTGGCCAAGTGATAGCGCACGAAAAACGCATCATTGGGCGTGATCGGCCCTTCGTTGAACACCGCGAACGGGGTTTCCAGATGCGGCGGACGCGTGGTCACCAAGGTCAACGGCCGTTTCTGCGGGTACTGCACCAGCGGCCGCGGGCCGGCGGCGAAGGTCACCTCTTCGGCATTGGAGGCGGGTGCCCCGGCTTTGCCAGCCGCGTTGACCAGATTTGCCAACGGCGAGGCCGCCAACGCCAGGGTGATGGCGTCGCGCAGTACACGTCGACGGCTTGGCTTGTTGTTGTCGATAAAACTGAACTTCATTTTGCACGCTCTGGGGCCAAGTTGGGTTCAGGAGTAATGGCTCGCCAGGCTATGGTCGGTGGCCCATGCGGGGAGGGGTAGGTCCAATTCGGGGTTGGCTGTTGGGCCTCGGTGTTCATTGACCGCTGAAGTGCGCAGGACTATGATGCGCCACACCTACCGACCGGTAGGTAGCATTTAATTTACGGATTGAAATTGATGAACACCGTGCAATCGGATCAGGTGCCACTGAAGTTGGCGATTGGCTTGGGAGTAGTGGGCGCCTTGGGCCCTTCGGCTGTCGACATGTACCTTTCAAGCCTTCCGGAAATTGCCCGTGACTACCACGCAAGCTTTGCGGGCGCTCAGCTCACCCTGACCTTTTTCCTCCTGGCCATGGGCGCAGGGCAGCTGTTGTTTGGACCGTTCGTAGATGCCTACGGGCGCAGACGCCCCCTGCTGATTGGCCTTGCGCTGTTCATCCTGTGCTCGCTGGGATCGGCCTGGGCGCCGACACTCAACACCTTGATTGGCTTTCGCTTTGTACAAGGCCTGGGCTCTGCGCTGACATTGGTGGTGATCATGAGCATGGTTCGAGATGTTAGCCAGGGGGCGACAGCGACCAAACTGTTTGCGCTGCTGATGACCATAGAGGGCGTGGCACCGATTCTGGCCCCGGCTTTGGGAGGCGTGATCGATACCTGGTTTGGCTGGCGCGCCGTAATGCTCACCCTTGCGATCCTGGGCGTAGCGGTACTGCTGAACAGCTGGCTGAACCTCCCGGAAACACTGGCAACGGAGAAGCGTGAGCCGCTGCGACTGGCTTCGGCGTGTCGCATCTACGTGCAGATCGCCAAGGATCGCCACTTCCTGTTACCTGCCCTTGCGGTGGCCGCAGTGTTCTTCTTCCTCTTTGCCTACATCGGCGGCGCAACGCTGGTGTATCAAGAAACCTACGGGCTGAGCGCGCAGTCGTTTGGCATCCTGTTTGGCGTGACAGGCTTTGCCATCTTGTTTGGCGCCATGCTCGCCGGCAGACTCATCACCAGCTTAGGCATGAACCGGCTGACCTTACTGGGCGTAGGCTGCATGGTGAGCGGCGCCCTCATCACCTTGCTGGCAACCGCAACGGACGTCGGGTTGCCCGGCATTGCGGCGGGCATGGCCTTGGCACTGTTTGGCCTGGGCATTGCCGAATCGACGCTGATGTCACTGGTAATGTCCTCCCAGGAACGCGCGCTGGGCTCCACCGCCGCCTTGTTGGGCGCCATTCAACTGTCCATCTCATCGAGTGCCACACCGCTATCGGCAGTCGTTCTAAACTACGGCCCCCTCGCCTGGACGAGCCTCCTGGTAATCAGCGCACTGCTCGTGTGCCTGCTGACCTGGATAAGCCTACCCAAAGGCAGAAACGCCACATTCAGCCTTGCCGGCCACTGACAAGAGCCATTGATGACCACGACACCCCTGACACCAGCCGCTGAACGAATCGTACAACTTGCCCTGCAACACTTCGCCGATCGTGGCTACGACGCAGCCTCGCTGAACGACATCGCCGTCAGCGCCGGAATCAAAAAAGCCTCGCTGTACGCGCACTTCACCAGCAAGGATGACCTGTATACCGCCGTGCTCAATTGCGCTTTGAAAAGTGAGGGGGACTATGTAGACACACAATT
Source organism: Pseudomonas auratipiscis (assembly GCF_036324085.1). Classification (NCBI taxonomy): domain Bacteria; kingdom Pseudomonadati; phylum Pseudomonadota; class Gammaproteobacteria; order Pseudomonadales; family Pseudomonadaceae; genus Pseudomonas; species Pseudomonas auratipiscis. Next base: position 99,780 of record NZ_JAZDCU010000018.1, on the reverse strand, counting down.
TTCCACGCCAGAAAGCGGCCAGGCGCCAGGCGAGCGGTACATCGACAACCTGCAGCATCGCTACAGTGAAAGCTGCGCGTTGCGCTTTTTATTGCGGGCAGCGTTTTACCCACCGGCGGCGATCGAGCAGAGCGTCAAGTCGGGTTTTGAGGGTTATTTGGCGGGAGTTCGTGAGCGTTTTCAGGCGTCGCTTGAGGGGGCTTATCCGGGGATGGGGTTGCAGAATGTTGAGCTGGTTGCTGAGGCTTATTTGGCGTTGATTGATAGTCTGCATGTTGAGCTTATCTATGGGAATGATGAGGCGTATGGGCGGCGTTTTGATGCGTTGCGGCGATTGATTAGGGTTGTGGGGGGGACTTTGCTTGCGGGGGGCGTGGGTAGGTAGGTTGGCTGATTGATTGGGAGTTTGCGTGGTGTGGGTGGTTTGTGGGTGTGTTGTGACTGTTGGTGAGTTTTACGAGAGTCAGATGGCACAAAGCCCCGAATAATCGAGGCTTTGTGTGGAATTGATGGGCCGGGGTAATCTGAACAGACAACGTAAGATATTGATTTTAAAATATTATATCGGTTCGATTTTTGTGTTGGAATGCCATTTGGAATGCCGATCGGGTTTGCTTGGTACCTTTGGGCGTCTTGATGGGGGCTATTGCTACATATCGCTAGCTTTCGGCGAGGTATACGCCAGCGTCAGCCTCCATCCTCACCAGGGTCTCAATGATTTGAGCGCGCTTCAGGCCGTGTGTCTCCGCTAGCGCATCAAGCTGGGCGATCACCGTTTTTGAGAGAATGACGTTGACCTGCTTCTTGTCGGCGGTACGCTCGTCGAATTGCTTACGACTCCATCGCCTCTTGATCTCTCGAAGCATGGCCGTCCGTTCGTGACGGCCTACATCCCTTTGGTCGAAGAACATCAGCAGCTCTTGGTAGTTGCTGATTGGCGTTTGTCTGGATATCGGCGACAGATGATTCTTTTTAAGCCACTCCCAAGCGCAGACACAGCGCTTTTCGCCCTCTTTTTTATCGGTGAACCATTCAAATTCACTGTCTTTTGCCTTGTGCCTGAGCCAGTCCCGGTGAAGGTGCTCGACCTCGGATGCCTTTTCGACAATATCGACATCCCAAAGGTCGATCATGCCGATGAGGCGATCCCTGCCAGTGAGGTGGATCAGGCCGCGAGGCAGGCGCAGATCAGTCATTTTTTCAATCTCGCGGATCAGCCATCGATGCTGCCGTTCATCCTCTTCGATCCACTCCAGCTTTTCGTTTGGAAGCAGGAGTCGATCTTTCTTTCGGGGGATGAGCGACTGGAAGAATCTACGGCCCCTCAGGGCTCTGGCTATCTCGCCACGCATGGTTAGGCCGTTGCAGGTTCTGAGGTCAAGCCTCGCCTCTTTGTAGTGGTAGAGGTACAACCACAGCCAGATGTCGTGGCGATGGTTTCGATGAGGTTCTTGGAGCAGTTCGCTCAGCCTGTCTGCATCTTTGTTACGCGCGTGATTGTCAGTCTTCACGTCATTTCAATCCGGTCTAAGGGTGTTTCTGTGTAGATTCTAGTCTGATTCTATATCCATTCTAGAGCGATTCTAGCTAGTTTCTTTGTGAAATCTATGTCGTCTCTATGGCGATTCTAGAATAATATTTTTTGTGTAAACCCAGTTTTTTTGGGGCTTCAGTAGGTTTTTTGACTATTCGTCGAGTTTTCTATAGTCGAGTAGCCGCGAGACAGGGCAATGGCCTAAGTCGGCGCTCGGGTGCCAGAGAATTGCACATATGTACGTTCACGGGCTGTAGGTGACTTAGAGGAGCGCCAGCGAATCAGTTCTTCAGTGTTTTTTTACCGGCTCTGCCAATCCTCTGAACGAATACGAGGAGCCCGTTCATGAGGATCATCCGCCTGAAAGAAGTCATCGACTCGACCGGCTTGGCGCGGTCGACCATCTACAAATACATCGGGGAGGGCACCTTCCCGAAACCCGTCTCGCTGGGGGACCGCTGCGTCGGTTGGGTCGACAGCGAGGTGCACGACTGGATCCTGGCTAGGATCGAGGAGCGTGACCTGGCAGAGGGTATTGCGGTGCGCGGCACTGGCCACTTGAGTGTGGCCAGTTAGAAATGAATGACAATTTGCGCCATGACTGGCTACGGCTGGTCATGGCGTTTATGCCGCTTGGGAAGGTTCTGTGTTCTCAGCTAACTCTCCCAGGATGCGATTCGGCAAATCTCTCGGCAGGCAGGGTAATGTTGCTCCCCATTGTTAGGTCTCGCCGGGAGGGTTGGTAATGTGGTGGGCTGCTTCTAGTGATATAGCTATTAGCTATCAATACATATAACTCAATAGTTATTTGCACTCATTCAGTACGACACCTACAGCACAGGCTGGGATAGGTCATCGGTTAAAAAATACACAACACGTGCCTGGTATGCACAACAAGCAACCAGGTACCCATCCATGACCAGTCGCAAGACGTACACCCACCTTTCCCAGTCCGACATTGCTCTTCAGGTCGAGCGACTTGTCCAGACTATCGAAGATTCCGATTTACCGGCATTCCGAATCAAGCAAGCCCGCACAGGGTACGAACGCATCCAAGAGACTCGACTCTCTCGGTACTTCGATCATATCCAGCAGATGGTCGACCTATTCGAAGGTCGTGCCGAATACAGCTACAGCGAGCACCTGCAAGCGTTCAGGGCTGCATGTCAGGACATCGGGCTGGAGCGACACCCTGATGGCCCTACCTGTCTGAATGAGGAGGGTACGGCCTACCTGGATCATCATCACAGCATGAACGTCTTGGTCGCCCGGATCCGCCAGTTGACTCGTGAACGGTGGTATCTCCGCAGGAAGCATGACCTCCGCCACCAGGCTAAGGAGCAGGAGATCCAAGTCTGCGACTACGCCGATGCCTTATGTGAGCTCTACTCGCGCATCACCATCATCAGGGTCGACTTCCACTACCGTTCTGAGGCGCAGGGCAGGCTGCGAGTCGAGCATGTGTTTGATGACCTGGATGAACTGATTGCCAAGCACAAGCGCAATCCGATTTTTGACCACCTCATCGGCCACATCTATTCGGTGGAGCAGGGTGACAAGAGTGATGGCGGGGGCTACCACATCCATGCTGCTTATTTCTTCAATGGCAACGTGGTGCAGGGCGATGTCTATAAGGCCATCCAGCTCGGCGAGCTATGGGAAGACATCACGCATGGCCAGGGCTACATGCACAGCTGTAACTACGACAAGGAGAAATACGGTGACGAGTGTGGTATCGGTCGCATCCTGAGGTGTGATCGAGCAATTCGTCGCCATGTACACAAGGCAGTGAAGTATCTAGTCAAAGACGCTCAGCACCTGCGCTTGAGGCCTGAGGGGGCACGATGCCTGCGGGTTGGGCAGTTGAAGCCTTCCTGTCGTGGGGGGAAGGGCTCTAGTCGAAGGGGGGGCTAACTGAGTCGGAATGCTCAGGGCTCGATCCAGGTTCCATTTGTCCTTCCTCCATTTGCCCCGGGCATCTCTTGCGTTGTGTCCGGCTGGCTAACTATTCGTCGGGTGCAGCGCTTGTGGTCTCAGCGTGTCACTTGTCATGTCATTAGGTGGTCTGCGGTTTGCCCCTACTCAATTTGGGTACGTCCATCTCGCGGAGTGGACAGCGCTACGTAAGCGATTCCTGTTTGATCTGTTGAGGGGGGCAGATGCAACGCTCCAAACATCTCAAATTGTCGATACAGGGCAGGTACTGTAAAGTGCAGTACATTTACAGTGGTTTCTGGAGAGGCTATGGCCACCGTCAAAACCGCCACGCTCACATTTCGTATCGAGCCCGGACTGAAAGAAGCGCTTCGCATTGCGGCGGATCTGGAGCACCGATCCATTGCGAATATGGTCGAGGTCCTCATTCGAGACCATTGCGAGCGACAAGGCATTGCGATCGTGCACTCTGAAGAAGCCGAAAACAGCAATGGAGCGCATTCATGATTAAAACGGTCAAGCAAGCCTGCCGATTCAATCCCATCATCCGCGATTATCGGATGAGTCAGGGCATTGAGAATCTCTCTGACCTCATCAATGACGAAGGTGACGGGCGCGAGTTCTTCTCGCGTAACTTCATTACCCACGGCATGGATCAGCTATTCCGTGAGGGGTTGCTGCGCCTTTCCGGTAAGTCAGATCAAGCTGTCTTCGAACTGACCCAAGCGATGGGTGGCGGTAAGACGCACATGATGATCGCTCTGGGTCTGCTTTCTAGGCACCCGCATCTACGCAAAGAGGTCCTACCTACTGATCTCGCTTCTCGCGTTGAGTTTGGTCATGCACGGATCGCTGCGTTCAACGGTCGCAACAACCCCGATAATTACATTTGGGGTGACATTGCCACTCAGCTTGGAGCTGCTGAAGCTATCAAGCCATTTTGGGTGAACGGGCCGAAGGCTGTTGATCAGCGGCAGTGGAAAGAAATCATTGGTGACCAGCCGACCCTTATTCTTCTGGATGAGTTGCCGCCGTATCTCGACAACGCCAGTACCCAGGTGTTCGGTCAAGGCACGCTGGCCAGCATGGCGGTCTACAGTCTCTCCAGCTTGATGAGCGCCGCGTTGGAATTGCCCAACTGCGCAATCGTGGTTGCCAACCTCTCAGGCAGCTATAAGGCTCAGACCAAGGCGCTGGCCGACGCCATTTCTAACCTGCAACAGGAAACCCGCCGCCAGGCGATGACCATCACGCCTGTGCAACTGGCAGGCAACGAAATCTACGAAATCCTTAAAAAGCGTTTAATTGACGAGCTACCGGATGAGCGCGTTGTCTCTGACATCGCTGAGGAGTACGCGCAACAGATTAAAAGGGCTGAGGATGGGGGCTACATCGTCGCCAGCAGCATCGAGCAGATCGCCGAGCAGGTTCGGGAAACCTATCCCTTCCATCCTTCCTTCAAGCACCTCGTCGCGCTGTTCAAGGAAAACGAAGGCTTCCGCCAAACCCGTGGCCTGATGCAATTTACCGCGCGTCTGCTCAAGAGTGTGGACGAGCGCGAGGCTGACGATGTCTTCCTGGTCGGCACACAGCACCTCAATCTCAATGATGAGCAGGTCAAGGACGAAATCGAGCGCATCGCGCCTAAGTTGATGCCGGCGGTGACGCGCGACATCTCCGACTCGGGCAATGCCATCTCCGAGCATATCGACGACGAACTGGCTGGTGATGCCGCGCAGCAATTGATGACCCTACTGCTGTCATCAAGCCTATCGCGTGCTGTTGGTGGGCGTATCGGCCTGACCGAGAGTGAACTAATCGAGTTTCTAGCGGCGCCACAGCGAAAGCCCGACGAATTCCTGCAGGCATTGCAGCGTCTGCGCGACTCAGCGTGGTACCTGCATCGTGAGGAGCAGCGTTTCTTCATCAAGGAAACTGAGAACCTCTCGCGGCAGATTGAGCGCAACGCCAAGGACGTGCCGCAACCTAAGGTCGACCAGGCGCTCATCAATCGCCTCTCAGGCATCCTTGCACCGGTCAGTAAGATCGCCTATCAGGATGTGCAGGTACTGCCCAAGCTCGACGAGCTCAAACTCGGCGGGCCGCGCACTCTGATTGTCATTAAACCTGATGGTAAGATGCCGCCCAATGAGCTGCAGAACTTCTTCGACTACCAGCAAGAAAAGAATAACTTACTGGTATTGAGTGGGCAGGACAGTCTGCTGGCCGAAGCGGTAGAAGAGCGTTTGCGCGAGCTTTATGCAATCGAACAAATCCACAAGCGCCTCAAGTCGGGCGATACCTTGTTTGAGGAAGCCCGTGACCGATTTGAAGAATCCGAAGATCGTTTCGGCAAGGCGCTGTCGGCTGCTTATAACTGCCTCTATATCCCTGTAAACGATGCGGTGGATGGCACTGACAAGTTGGGCAAGGTGAGCATTGATCAAGGCCTCAAGCTTGGCCAGGGTGATCAGTCCGCTGAAACACAGATCGAGAAATTGCTGGCCAATCCCCGAGCCGATTACAAGCTCGTGGCCGAACTGGGTAAGGATAACTTCGACGAATATTTTGCTCAGGCAGAGGAATATCTGTGGCCGTCCGGCAAGGATAATCGCCGCACGCCTTGGAAGGATGTCGTCACTCGCGCCAAGTGCTCGCCCATCTGGCCGTGGATGCCGGGTGCCAGTGGTATGGATGCGCTCAAGACTGAAGCGCTAAAGCAAGGCCGCTGGCGTTTGGGGGAGGACGGATACATCGAGAAGGGGCCATTCCCCAAGGATAAGGCCACCGTCAACGTCTCTGTCATAAACTCTAAGTCGGATACTGGTGAAACGGTGCTGAGCCTTACGCCGCGTCACGCTGGTGACAGCCCCATTGTTTACTGGTCGAATAAGCCCGACGTGTCCGAAAAGGATAACAAGGTCGAGGACCTGGATAACTTTGCTACCGGTGAGGGCACGGTGTACTTCATGGTGAAGGAGACCACCGGGCGTTATGAGAGCGGCCCGGCCACTCGCTGGCTTGCTGATCTCAAAATTCGCCATCAGATCGAACCGGCTGCCGATAAGCGCCGCGTCACGTTGGCTGCTACACCCCACGCTGAAATCTTTTACACCCTAGACGGCTCAAATCCAAAGGACGGCGCCCGCTACGACGCGCCGTTCGAGATCGGCTCCGCAAGCTGCCGCCTGTTGGTATTTGCTCGTGCAGGCGAAGCTAACAAAACTGCTGACTTTCAGATCCCCGCCAGCGGTGACAAGACCGTGCAGATCCTCGACAGTAAGCCTGCGCACCTGCAAAGCAAACGCGTGGCGCTTGACACCACTGACCGAGTGTTTAGCGTGATTAATCGCTTCCGCGATCAGCCAGGTACGCGCTTCAAGGGCGTTCGGGTTGAAATTGGCGAAGGCGAAAACACCGTAACCGTTCGCTTCCAGGAGCGCGAAGTTACTGCTGCCATCATCGAAGGTGTGGTGAACGGCCTGCGTGATGTGCTCAAGGAACCCGATGCTCCGCTCAACATCTCCATTGCCGATGGCATTGCTTTCGATACCGGTTTCGAACTCAAAGAGTTCGCCAAGCTCGCTGGGATCGAGCTGAAGCCGGGTGACATTAGCCAGGAAGAGTGAAAATGGCCAGAGCCACAGCCAGCACCCCTTCGCCGAAAGCGCGTGCGCAAATGCCGCACACGCTTGGCTTTGGTGTGCCTGCTACTTCCGACCCGCATCACTTCCTGGTGATTATCCCCAAGGCTAGCTCGGGCAAGGTGCAAATCAGTGAGCAGCTCGGCTTACAGGCAGCGAGTAGCGACAACGCGGTAATCGATCGCGTTCTGTTAGATCGCCAGCGCTGGACCGCTATCCGCGCAGAGGTGCAACGCGCTTTCAATGCCCGTTTGGCTGTGCACGGCATCAAAGCTGGCGCTTGGAAAGTGGGCGATAACCTCGTGGATCGCTTGCTTGGCAAGGAGCTGTGTGTGCTGGCCTGGGCCGTTGAACACATGGAGATGGAGAAAATTCCGGTTGCCGTGCGCAACTGGTTGGCGCTGCGCCCCGAAGAGCGCTGGTGGTTGTTCGGCATGACCGCTATGAGCACTGGCGGAGTGATGGATACGGACAAGGGTTGGCGCGCTGCACTTAAACATGCCCTGGGCGATGTGGCGCAGAGTGAGCTGCTTGCCCCCAGTGCACGACGTGCCAAGGCAGCCACGGAAGTTGTCCAGCCCTCGTTGGGGCTGTTCGGAGATGAAGTGCCATGAGTGTCGGACCTCTGCTGCCATCTCCTAAGATCTATCACATTGCCCAGTTGGATCGCCTGCCTTTTACCGTAGCAGATGGGGTTCTATGGTGGGATGCGAAAATCGTGCGACGCTCGCCAGCCGGCTCGAACATCGGCGTGAGCGGTATCCATCAGCGACGCTCGACCACCGAACATTGGGTGATGAGCCGTGAGGGCGCCACGCAACATGATAGCGTGGCGCGCCAAGTCTATGGCTGGAACCTCCGTAAGCAGCAATTTACGCCGCGCTAACTTGCCATTGCTGAAGAGCGGCTTCACTCGCAGGGCTGTCTGTCGCCTGAACTCGCGGCAGCGCATTGAGGAAATAACAACGCATGGAAAAAACGACAACGCTCACACCGCTCGCCCTCAAGGATCTACCCGCTCTCATCGAGACGGTTTTCCCGGCGCAGAAGGTGTCTTTTGAGGCTCAAAGTGAGCGTAAGGCGGTCGCAGCACAAACTTTGACGGGCTTGGGCTCTTACTGGAAAGGTCGAAAACCGTTGATTCTGGTGCGAGCGATCGTACTGGCCAGCTTGCTGCCGCCCACCGGCGATGCTGAGGCTGATCTGGCTCTCTTTGAAAAGCTCATGGGCTTCGATGAGGAAGGTTTAGCTCGTCGTGCGTTAGCAGCCAATGCATTTTCGGCATCCAAGCTACAGGAAATGATCCCGATTAGTGACCCGGAGCGCTACTTTGGGGGACGTGGCTGGCGACGCGACATCACAGACGATGACAAGCTGGTGCTATACCGGCAGGCGCTGGATACCCTTATCAGCTACGAAGATAAAGCGAATGTTGGCAAGCGCCCGGAGGAGGTGGACCAAGACTGGCTTTACGCTCCGGTATGGGCCGAGGTCAATCGCCACTTCGCTCATTGGGGAGTAAACGTGAAATCTCTACCGGAACTGGTAGAGCAGCTGGGCATCCTGCGCTACGGTCGTCGTCCGCGTGTGGGCGATACCTTTAGCGGTGGCGGCTCCATCCCCTTTGAGGCCGCACGTATCGGCTGCGACGCTTATGCTTCCGACTTGAATCCCATTGCTTGCATGTTGACTTGGGGCGCTTTCAACATTGTGGGCGCCAGCAGCGAATCCCGTGCTGAGATCGAGAAAGAAAATCGAGCAGTTGCCAACGCCGTAGCCTCGGCGATGGATGCACTCGGTATCGAAAAGGATGCCAAAGGCAATCAAGCCAAGGCCTTCCTGTACTGTTTGGAAACACTTTGTCCGGAATCTGGCTGGCTGGTTCCCCTATCGCCGACTTGGGTCATTTCAAAGAACGGGAATGTCATCGCGCAACTCGTTCCTGATCATGTCAATAAGCGATTCGACATCAAGGTCAAAGACGGAGCTACGGCAGATGAAATGCGAGCCGCTACAATTGGTACTGTCCAAGACGGCAATTTGCAGTATCAGGTGAATGGCAAAACATTCCGCATTCCGATCAAAACTCTACGCGGCGACTTCCGCGACTCGCAAGGCAATACAGGAAACCGTCTCCGGCAATGGGAAAAAGCGGATTTCGTTGCTGCACCAGATGACGTTTTTCAGGAGCGACTGTATGCCATTCACTGGATTTCCAAGGACACGCTGACGGACGCGAGGCCAAAGACTTATTTCGCTGCGCCGACCGAGGCCGACCTGCAGCGCGAGCAGCGCGTGCAGCAGCTCGTCGCCGAGAACCTGAGCCGCTGGCAAAACGAGGGTTTAGTGCCGGATATGGCCATCGAGCCGGGCGACAAAACTGATGAGCCGATTCGGACGCGCGGTTGGACTCACTGGCATCATTTGTTCAATTCTCGGCAGTTGTTGCTCTATGCAGAGTTGAAGAAACACACCACTTCTACGCTGTCGCTGAGCCTGTGCCAGATGATCAACACCAGCGCACGTCTGACGCGCTGGACGATTGGTGACGGTCCGGGGCGAAGTGGTGGAACCAAACAGGTTTTCGACAACCAGGCACTGAACGTTCTGTATAATTACGGCTGTCGTGCCTCCCGCTATTTACTCGACGCACTGGACGCCAAAGTGAGCGGTTCGCCGATACCAAACGGTCCTCGGCTTGAACAGCGTTGTCTCCCTGCCGCTGAGGTTTCGAGCGACTGCGATCTATTCATAACCGACCCGCCTTACGCCGATGCGGTGAACTATCACGAGATTACCGAGTTCTTCATCGCCTGGCTGCGTAAGAACCCGCCCAAGCCTTTTAATGACTGGGTATGGGATTCACGCCGTGCTCTGGCTGTCAAAGGTTCAGGCGAAGACTTCCGCCATGGCATGGTGTCTGCCTACAAGGCGATGGCGGAGCACATGCCCGACAACGGCATGCAGTGCGTGATGTTTACCCATCAGGATACCGCTGTTTGGGGCGATCTAATCGGCATCTTCTGGGCGGCGGGACTGCAGGTGGTGGCCGCTTGGTACATCGCCACCGAAACCACTTCCGAGCTTAAGAAAGGCGGTTACGTCCAGGGAACCGTTATTCTGATGTTGAAGAAGCGTGCTGCGGGCGAGCGCACTGGTTTCAAGCAACGTTTGCTACCCGCCGTGCGGCAAGAGGTTGCGCGCCAGATCGAAACCATGATGCACCTGAACGACGCCGTAGAAGCGCATCACGGCGAGCCGGTATGGGGCGACTCCGATCTGCAAATGGCCGGATACGCGGCAGCGCTCAAAGTGCTGACTGCCTATACTCGCATCGGTGATGAGGACGTCACTACCTTCGCCCTGCGCCCTCGCGCACGTAGTGAAGTGACTGTAGTGGACGAGATTGTCCAACAAGCGTCGGAAACAGCCTCCAGTCTGCTGGTGCCCGACGGCCTGACCACAGAAGCTTGGGAGCGTCTTACTGGCATTGAACGTTTTGTACTGCGCATGATGGATATGGAAACCGCAGGTGCGACCAAACTAGACAACTATCAAAACTTCGCCAAGGCTTTTCGCGTTTCGGACTACACCCGTGTGATGGGCGATATGCGGGCCAACAATGCGCGTCTCAAACTAGTTGGTGAATACGCTTCGCGCGATCTGACGGATACTACCGAGTTCGGTGTTACGCGGCTGGGACAGCTCTTTATCGCGTTGCAGCAAATGCTCAAAGGCAGCGAAGCACAGGTTATCGTCGAGCATTTACGCGCTGAAATGGCGGACTTCCTAGAAGCCCGTTCGCTGCTAGTGGACATGTTGGCTTTCATAGAGCGCAAAGCTCCGGAGTCCGAGGTTCGCTCTGCGGCCGAGGTGCTGGCCGCGCGCCTGAAGAACCTGCGCTTCGGCGAGTGAGGACTTGAGAGATGAGCATCCGGCGTTTTTCTTCACGTACCCATCGGCTGGATGCCAGTTTCCTGATGCAGCATCTGGTTGGTGCCAGGAGCTACAAGCGTATTGCTGGCTACTTCACTAGTTCTCTATTTGAGGTGGCAGGTGAGGCGCTCGAACACATTCCCGAGGTGAAGATCGTCTGTAATGTGGATATCCACCCGGACGACCTGAAAGTGGCGCAACTGCGTGAGAGTAAGATGCTGGGTCGCTGGAACGAGCGTGCCCTGGAGGCCGAGGTACTGCTGAACCGCGAACGCTATCGTAGGCTAGATGCCTTCCTGGGCAAGCATGGGCAGGCGGTGCGCATCGCACCAGACGACATCTGCGGTTTTGTGCACGGCAAGGCAGGCGTGATTACCTTGGCGGATGGTCGTCGCTTGGGTTTCATTGGTTCGATGAATGAGACGCGCAGCGGCTGGCAGCGCCACTACGAAATCCTGTGGGAAGACGAGTCCCCGGAGGGCGTGGCGTGGATCGAGGAAGAGTTTGATTTTCTCTGGAACGCCGCAAAACCGCTTCCACAGGCAGTCATGCGTGAGGTGCACCGGCGTGGATATCGGCGAGAAATTGAGTTCATCGAAATCGATGATGACGAGAATCTTGCACCTGCGGCATTGATCGAATCACCGCTGTACCGCGAAGGTCAGCAGTTACAGCCATGGCAGCAGGGATTCCTGACAGAGTGTCTGCGTCACCAGCGTTTGTACGGCACAGTGCGTCTGCTACTGGCGGACGAAGTAGGGCTGGGCAAGACGCTGTCGCTGGCCACCGCCGCGCTGACGCTGTGCCTGTTATCCGACAAGGACAATGGACCGCGTCGTCCGGTAGTGATTTTTGCCCCTGCCACGCTGACCGAACAATGGCAGACCGAGATGCTGGATAAGTTGGGCATCCCGACCGCCCGTTGGGATACCGTGGGCAAGGTCTGGCTAGATGTTGACGAGCGCGTGCTGTCGCCAGCAGGGCGTGAGCAGATTGCCCATTGCCCGATGCGCATCGGCATTGTTTCCACTGGCCTGATGATGCGCGATTCGCTGGAGAAGCAGCATTTGCTTGGTATGCGTTTCGGCGTAGTGATTCTGGACGAAGCGCACAAGGCAAGAACCCGCCAGGGCTTCGGAAAAGTAGCTGGAACACCAAACGAATTGCTGGCCTTCATGCGTGATATTGCCGCTCGTGCAGATCATGTGCTTCTGGGCACAGCCACGCCGATCCAGACAAACGCTGCCGATCTATGGGACTTGCTGGGTATCTTACATCAAGGCCCAGGCCGCTTTGTACTCGGCCACGACCTTGCTCCGTGGCACCGGCCTGGTGAGGTGCTCGAAATCCTTTCTGGGCGCGTAGAAGTGGAGAAATTGTCTGATGCGTGGGAGTTGCTGCGGTCGCCGTTGCCGCGCACGGAGTCGACCAGTGAGCCTCGCGCCCGGCGCTTGTTTTCTGCAATTCGGCAAGACTTGGGTTTGCAAAATGGCGACTGGCAGACCAACCGTTCGCTGGCTGAGCTTACAGAGGAAACGCGGGAAATTCTGGAGGAGGAACTTGATCGCCGTATTGCCGGGGCTACGTTGTTCCAGCGTGAGAACCCGCTGGTACGCCACGTGGTTTTGCGCAAGCGCCTGCAGCTTGAAGAGACTAAGGACAAGGACGGCAAGCCTTTATTGACCCCGGTTGGGGTAGATGTCCATCCCGAGCGTGAGTACGCGTCCGAGCAGCAGGCATTTGATATGTTGTTTGAAGGCAAGGCTCTTCGAACCTCCGAGAACTTCCGGCAGGCATACAGCGAGGCGCGAGCGTTTGGCAAAGCACTGGCCAGGCGTGGTAAGGGCAGCGGCTTCATGAAGAACCTAATGGAACAGCGCATTTGCTCCAGCATTCACGCGGGCCTCTCAACGGCACGGCGCTTGCTGGAAGGTGATGCTGTTCATGAGGAGGATGAGGAGCGAGAAGGTGACGTCAACGTTGAGACGAGTGAGGAGCGCGAGGTTTTGCAGCGCCTAATTGCCCGGCTGGAGCGGCTGGATGCAGATCCAAAGATGGAGGCTGTTGTTCACTTCCTCGACAAGGAGAAATGGCTGGATCTGGGCGTCATTATCTTTAGCCAGTATTACGACACGGCGAAATGGTTGGCTGATTCGCTTGCTGCCCGTTACCCTGAGGAAGCGGTTGGCCTATACGCAGGTGCAGGTCGCAGTCGTCTTTATCAAAGTGGCGAGAGTGTGAGCGTCGAGCGTGAAACTCTCAAACGTATGGTCGCTGAGCACCAGATCCGCGTGATGGTGGCCACCGATGCCGCCTGTGAAGGTCTGAACCTGCAAACACTGGGTACTCTGATTAACATTGACTTGCCGTGGAACCCAACGCGGTTGGAGCAGCGCATCGGCCGTATCAAACGCTTTGGTCAACGGCGTGAGACTGTGGACATGTTGAACCTTGTGTTTGAGCAGACGGTGGACGAGAAGATCTACGAACGCCTGTCCGAGCGCATGAAAAATCGTTATGACCTTTTCGGTTCTCTACCGGACACAATCAAGGATGAGTGGATCGAAGACATCGAAACGTTGGGCGAACGCTTGGATGAATACATCAATTCCCAAAAGACCGCGACCGGTTTCGACTTACGCTACACCGGCACCATGATACCGCCGGAGAAAGATTGGCGCGAATTCACTGAGGTGCTTTCGCGACGCGATCTGACCACTCTAATGAGTGCCGCTTGGGGATGATGTCGTCAAAGGAAATTAGCGGCTGCACCAGCTCAGGGCCGACGTGAACGGAATTTGAGCTCGGTCGAAATGAAAAAAGAATTCTGGAAACAGCCCAGAGTGAGCAGCCGGTAAGCTGCTCACTCTGGGCTGTTTACCGCGAGTTACTGAAGTATGTAACCCAGAGGTTGATCTTTGCTATCGAAGCAGAGGACGGCCTCGCAGTAGCCGCCCAACTGGTCGATGCTCGATTCAGCAACAGCAGGCAACCACTTGCCAAGGTCAGCGATAGGCACCTTCTTCTCGTTGATGTAGCAGTCATCATTCATGCGTGGATTGCACCAGGCACTTTTCACTTCCGGCATTCTGACTGAGCCGAGGTGGCAGGTGACCGTTGCGCCGCTGCTTGTACACTTCCTTCCTGTGCCTGCCACGCTACGTACTGGACTGAACGAAGCGCAGATCGAAAGTCTCGTACGCAGCCGAGAGACCTTCGAGATCAATGGCCTCAGGGGTAACTTCACAGCGGGCGGTGTGCTTCGAGCTCCTTGAGTTGTACCATCGATCAGCCCGACCAACAGCGCAAGGCCCTTGGCGGCGTCACTCGTCACACGGCCTTAAACATTGCCTGTTCATCTTCATTCTTCCTGCGGAGGGTTAGAGCAACCAGGGTTTGCCTGGCTGCTTACGGGGGAGGGTCACTGCAAGGAGGTGGGCGGCTTTGTCGGTGCTGCCTCTGACGTCCGGAAAAGTTTCAGCAGTCGGCAGAGGATCCAGCACGCCAGCAGCACGGCGATCAGCAGGAGCGGAAAGCGCATCAGCAGAATCAGCAACAGCAGGAGTGCCAGGCAACCGGAGAGAATGCCCACGAACATAAACACGGCAGCCAAAATCCGTAGTAGCGTCATCTTCGTTTTATCCTCACAGGTGACCCTGTTCTGCCAGTGATAGGCAGCCTTCGCGACCTACGATGATGTGGTCTAGCGTCCGCACCCCGACCATGCTCAGTGCCTCCTTCAGTTTGTGGGTCAGGTTGCGATCAGCCTGGCTGGGTTCGGGGTCCCCGGAGGGATGGTTGTGCACCAGGACCATGGCGGCGGCGTTGTGCTCCAAGGCTGCCTTGACGACCTCGCGTGGATAGACGCTGGCGCCGTCGAGCGTGCCCCGAAACATCTCTTGGAAGGCAATAATACGATGCCGGCTGTCGAGCAGGAGCAGGGCGAAGACCTCATGCTCGTAGTCGGCGAGTATCGCCTGCAGGTGGCTGAACACCGCCTTCGGTGAGGTCAGTGCTCGTCCCCGGCGCAGACGCAGGTTCGCCAACTGCCGGGCCATCAGCAGGATGTCGGTTTCGGTTACCGGTGACTCGACCAGGTAGGTGCCGGTCGAGTCACTGGTCTTCAGCTTGTGCAGGCGCATACTGGGCTCCTTGGTGGTATTCAGTTGGTGGGGTATGGCGCTGGGCTTGCGCCTCCAGCTTCTCGGCCAGGCTGTTTTTCGCGGATCGCTGGGGAATGTTGATGGCAGGGGAGTAGCTTTCTTCGACGGGGTAGAACTCTTCGACGATGGTGCCGGCATCCTCCTCACTGTCCTCGAACGTGCCATTGGCGAAGCCACGTTGCGCCGCTTCATCCAGCGCGGTTTGATCGAAGCCTGTCGCTTGCCGCTGCGAATCGAGCTCAATGGCGGCCAGCAGCGCCTCGGCCATGTCCATGCAGCCGCGTACTGTCAGGTCAACGTAGAAGATTGGCGTCCCATGGCTCTGGCGGGTGGACTTGCCACGCAGACGCAATTCCAGCGGCAGGCATGCCAGGCGATTGCCGGAGATGGCCTGGAAGTAACGCAGCCGGGCGGCGAGGGTGCGGATGCTGTTGAAACCGGTGGTGCGAAACATGAAGCTACCGAGCGGATCCTCATCGCCAATGACCACGTTCAGCCGTCCGTAGGGCCTGCAGGCATTACCCTTGGCCAGCGGGCAGGCATCGGGCGAAGGGCAGGGCAGCGACTGTACCCCGTCCTGTGTGATGCGCTTGCAGGTCTCACCGTTGCCCACGCACAGAGGTCGTCCGGACTGCCGATCAAACAGCGTGTAGTCGGCACGAAAGTTCAACTCCGGCTCGTTGAACAGCAGACGTACCGGAATGCTGCGCAGCTTGTCGTCCTTACCCTGACGCAGCCCCTCATTGAGCGGGTGCAGCAGCCAGCCATCCTTGCCTTGTACCTGGGAGGTGATGGTGAACTGGTCATCCTTTTCTGGCAGACGCTTGCCGTTCTTCTCGATGACCTTACCGATGGAGATGCGCCCGAGCACTGGGGGCGTCAGGGCTAAGCCTTTCAGCATGGTGGTTCTCCTGGAAATGAAAAAAGGCCAGCCACGCAGCGCGAACTGCATGGACTGGCCAAGGGGGAAGGGAGTGAGGGAAGTGAAAATCAGCCGACCAGGAAGCGCCGCGCACCGGTTTTCAGTAGTGGGTACTTGGCCTGCAAGTAGGGCTTGTCCTGGAGCAACTGGGCGACATCGAGGCCGACGCTGTCCTTGGCTTTGCGCCAACTGACGTAGCCGCTGGTGAACTCCGCCCGGCTGGCATTACCCATGGCGTGCAGAAGCATCTGTTTGAGCTCGGCTTCACGCTTTTCCTTATCGGCAATCGATTGGCGGATGGCCTTGAGCTCAATGAAGGCAGCGCTCAGTCCGGCATGACTGCTGAAGTCGACGACCTGACCATTGTCCTCCGGATACAGGCAGCGCAATGCGGATTCAGCAGAGGCGGTGCCATCGGCTGGCGGTGGCGTATCGGTCTCCACGTACTGCCAGAACGTGCGCTCCAGCTCGATCAGGCGCGCGATCATTTGCTCGTCCCGCTCGATGCGGTGGATCTCCAGCGTCTGGCCACCGAGCAGCACCGCCACATCCGCCACCTGCTTGCCGGTGACGGCGAGCTGGTGCATCACCTGAAGCTGAACATACTCGGGCACGCCTTCCTTCCAGAGGCGTGCCCCGTTTATGCCAGCGGTCTTGCATTCGAGGATCTGTACATCGTCGGCACCGATCACCTCGCGGTCGATGTTGGCGAGCATCCAAGGCAACTCCGGATCCGGATGCTGCAGCACGGCGTTGATGCGACGGACTCTGTGCTTGGTGCGTTTGCTGTAGTGCCAAGCCACGATGGGCTCTAGGACATTGCCCCAGTACATCGGGTTTTCCTCATCGTGAGGATCAACCTTCGGTAGCCCAGCATCGCGACCGGTTTTCTCCAGCCACAGTTCTAGCTGCGACTTGTAGGGATTCAGCCCCACCGCAGCGGCGGCATCCGAACTGCCGATGCCTTTCTTGCGGATCTGCAACCAGTCCTCGCGCGGTAGCTCTTTGGTGCTGACCAGGCGCAGGGCAGGGCGTTTCTTGCGGGTGCTGCCGTTCAATGACGTTGCTTTCATGGTATTCACCTGCAGACATAAAAACGCCCGACCAGCACAAGGCTGACCGGGCGCGAGGAGTGAGGTAAGTGAGGGTTAAGCGACAAGCTGCAGCGCGGCATCCAGGGCGCGTTGCTTGATCTGCGCGCCCTGGCCGAACCAGGCCGAGTCCATGCGGTACTCGTTGCTACGCGCGCGGCGTTCGTGGTCGACAAACTCGGTCACGGCATTGAGCAAGCCCCAGGCGGTGCCGCGTGCCGAATCCAGCTGGCTACCGCGACCATGGCCTTCGTACAGTTCCTGGACCTTGCGCAGGGCACGCTCGTTGGGCAGTTGATCCGGCAGAGCACCGGTCGGGCTGGTCTCGCACAGCACGTTCCTAAAGAAGCCAAGCGCCTCATGCCACTGCACTTTGCGCTCGGCCAGCACGCGCATGCGGTACATGAAGTCGTCCCATTGCGAGACGGCGATACCGAGTTGCTTCTTTACCGCCTTGGGGTCGAAGCGGGTGTTGTGCGGCACCTTGATCGCTCGGCTGGTGCCGTTCAGGGCGATGGTCAGGGTGTTGTTGCAGACCACCCGCATGGTAGTTGGCGTGGCGGTGGTGGCCAGAGTGCCGTCGCAGGAGGTCGCCAGCAGCAGATAGCCATTCACTTGGTCGTTGCCCTTGAGCGCCGCGCCTTGCCCCGTGCGCGCCAGTGCCCAGAACTTGCGCCCGCCCTTGAGCACGCCAGCCGTTTCCAACTCGTAGCCGGAGACCTCGGTGAGATCGCGATAAAACTCCAGCACCTCGCGCGGCTGCACGGTGTGATAGCGGTTGGAAACTACCGACAGTGGTGCCTTGGTGTCGGAGCGATACAGCACCTTCTGCTCGGGGAAGGAGTAGATCGCGCCCAGATGGCCGACGGAATCCGACTTGAAATGCACGGGGCTTTCCTGGATCTGCCAGTCCATACCGGCTTCGCGTTGCCAGACTTCGATGGGTTGTTTCTGAGTGAGTTGATTGCCCAGGCCGTGCCACGGAGTAGCGCCAGCGTAGGCCATGGTTTCGACGAGATGTGCCATGTGAACGATTCCTTTGGGTGCAGGCCGGCATAGAGCGCTGCGCGAGGCGCAGCACCGACCGGAAGTAATAAATAGAAGGGAAGTTGACTTGGTTAGGTCGGGAGGTTGAAGCGGTGACCGCAGAGTAGGCAGAGGTTGTGGGCCAGGACGTGGCGGTCGAGCGACTCGCCGAGCTGAGCGCCGAGTGCGCAGCCACCGACACCTCCGGCCAGGCCGCCGAGGATGGCGCCCGATACGGAGCCGAGGGTGATGCCAACTGGCCCGGCGATAGCGCCGATAGCTGCTCCGGCCTGCCCACCAGCCAGGGCAGCACTGACGCCACGCGCAACACCGCCAACGGTGCCTATGGCCGCGCCGACTTTCATGGCGTGATGGAACGAGGCGACTTTGGGAGAATGACAACGGGGGCACTGCAATGACATGGGACGAACCTCCTTGATGTTGATGTCATTGCTGTTATGTGTGATCAAGATTTTTTCGAGTTGAATCTGGTTGCGCGATGACAAATCGCTCCTCGACTTGTGCCGCTTGACGTCCTCAATACCGGCTCCGTGTATCAAGGCAACGGTTAGTTCCCATCCTTTACAGTTCCCCTGAATGTGGCCGATGATATCGAAACGGAATCACTAGGGCGGCCATCGTTGGTGACAATAGCGCAGAGGGAGGATGCTTTGACCATATCGGCTGGCGCCGCAGAATTATTGCTCGTCGCAAACAAAGCTGGCCTCGCGGAGACAGGAGGAGGCCACGGGGCGAAGGGGGTGGACTTTCAGCGTTGGTGGGCAGTGCTTCGAATGGTTGAAATGGAGCAGGCGAATGAGCCGGACTTCTTGCTCCTCTTCGAAACTGTGCAAGATGTCACGGAGCTGGATTCAGCAAGCTCGCCCGCGCGTGCTCGCGTTTATCAGGTAAAGAAGAAGGACCGTGGAGAGTGGAGCTGGTCTGTGCTCACTGGAACAACAGCGCCTCCGAAGAAGAAAAGCTCGAAGGTAGCATCTCCTACGTTTACGAAAGTCAGTGATAGCGCACTGGGAAAGCTTCAGCTCAGTCTTGCTGCCTTCGACAAACTCCCAGTCGAGGCGTACTTCATCTCAAACGCTGGCTGCGATATCCCTCTTGCGGCTGGAGGAAATGCTGCAACGTCGATGCCTTGTTCGCTAGCGGACTTTGCCCTTGAGCATGTGCAATTTTTGACCCAAGCCTTGCAAACACTTGCGATAGATGGCTCACCTGCCCCCGACCTAACGAAGATCAGGCTCAAGAGGGTCGCCATTCACCCCGATGAGCCCAGCAGCCATGTCATCAAGTCGGTTTTAGAGCTTTTAACAGAACGCAGTCCGCGCCATGCGGGCCAGGCAGCATCCTTCGTGGAGTCTCTTGTTACGAAAATTTCACCTTTGGGCCGACACACCGATACGTGTTCCTCCTTCGATGACCTCGTGAAGCAGCGTGGGTTCTCTCGGCAGGAGTTTATGTCTGCGCTAGGTGCGCTTGAGACCGTCCCCGACCATTCTGCCTATCTAAATGACTGGCTTACACAACTGCAGAATGAGGGCATGGACTTCATGGAGGTAACAGCTATACGCGCACAAGCTGCCCGAGTCGTGAGAGAGCAACTTACGGGAGCAACCCTACCCACTGTTCAGCCACTCCATGATTTCTGCGATGCCTGGCTCGACTCCAATGCGCGCGGATCCGGCTTGTTACCGTATTTCGAGATGGCGCTTTCTGCGCTGAGGAAAAATTTTAGTGGTTTTCGCGATGCAGAACTCCTAGCGCGCTTTGCGATGAGGGCTATTAAGAAATGCGTGGACCAGAACTGAGACTTCTCGTTCGTAGCTTGAGAACAAAGAACTATGAAAAGCTTCCGCTTCGTAAACATCTGGCTCCTCTCGCATCGCGACAGGAAAGCGCGGCACGTCAATTTTCACCCGAAGAAGAACTTATTGAGGGGAAGGAACCACACAGGCAAGACCAGTCTGATAAGGAGCCTCTTTGAAACTCTTGGCGCAAAACCTCAGGGTAAGTTAGAGGCGTGGGACAAAAACACGGCTTGTCTCCTTGAGTTTTCTATCGATGGACGTAACTTTTTCGCACTACACCAGAGTGGGCGGCGTGCTTTGTTCAACGCCAATCGCGAGATGATTGTCGCGACTTCAAATTTTGGTGAATGGTCGGAGAGTTTTTGTGATATTACTGACTTTAACTTGGTGTTTACCGATAAGAAGGAATCTGAGATCCGGCCTGCCGATCCGGCATGTTTTTTCTTGCCTTTCTATGTAAACCAAGACGGCAGTTGGCAGGCTGAATGGAACACATTTGGTGGACTCAAAAGGTTTAGCTCGCCTTGGGGCTCCATCTTGGAGTATTTCACCGGCGTTTGTCCTCCTGAGTACTACCGTGCTAGGGCTGAGAAGGCTCAAGAGTCTAAGGTTCTTGAGGAGCATCGGCGTGAGTACAAACTCCTTGAGCGTACTATAGAACGATTCAGTCGCACGCTTCCTTTATGCGGGCCAAAGGTCAGTGCCGAGAATTTTGCAGACGAGATTGCTCTGCTGACCCAAGAGGTTAATGAGCTTAATCAGAGGCAGGAAGTGCTACGAAATGCAGCTGTTCGTGAGCAAGACTTGCTTTCGAGTCTGGAGCAGCAGATTCGATTGGCCGACGATGCGCTAGCGGCTTATGACCATGATGCGAAATACTTGCGCGCTGGAGATTCAGAGCCGCTGATTTGTCCGACTTGCAACGCCGAGCACACCAAGTCATTCCTTGATTTGCTCAATTTTGCTGAAGATGCGCGTGTGCTCCGAGAGCTCGCTGGGCGCCTTAGAGATGACGCAAATCAGGTACGGCGTCGATGCGGCACCGCGTTGGCAGAGTTGAGTACCCTAAATGGCAACTATCAGCGAATCTCAAAGCTATTGGATACACGCAAAGGAGAGTTAAAGTTTCAAGATGTCGTTGGCAGTATGGGGGCAGAGAGTGCGTTTGCTGCCTTTGAAGCTGAGCGTAAGCATCTACAAGAGGCCATCGATAAGGCTCTTGGCGCGGTCGATGCTTTAGAAGAAAAGATGAAGTCGTTACGTGCCGCGAAAAGAACGCGAGCGATATTAGACGACTTTAGATCCTACTACATGACCGGTCGTGTTGCCCTGCAGTTACCTCCTGTTGATGCATCAAAGATGAAGCTTACGGGTCGTCCTGATCTATCTGGAAGCGGAGGCCCTCGGTCAATTCTCGCTTACTATGCTGCGTTGTGGCGAACCTGTCAGGGGGTGACCGGAACTTATGACGTACCTGTCGTAATTGACTCGCCAAACCAACAAGCTCAGGATGACATTAATCTTCCTGCTGTGCTCCATTTCATAGCCGAGGAATTGCCAAAGGACATGCAGCTAATTGTTGGCTTGGAGACCTCAACAGATTTCCCCTTCGATAGAGAAATACATTTGGACGTGAAGTACTCAATGTTGCGTGAGGACCAATGGGGTGAGGCTGAGAGTATTGTTGAACCATTGCTCAAAGAAATGTATGCAACGATGAAGTCCGATATTGAGGAGCAGGGCGACACCGCAGCGCGGTGACCTGGTCGTTTATTTGTCAGCGAATCGAAACGACTTTTCTGTCCCGAGTATCCTTGATGGCGGATACCGAGAGGTTGCCCGTCGCTGCTTCTTGAATGTGTTCGCTCCACCAGACCATCATCGGACGCCTGCGCTCGATATAGTCCGCCCGGTTGTAGGCGCTACGAACCTCGTCTTTGTCGACGTGGGCAAGTGCTACCTCGATCAGTTCCGGATCCCAGCCGTGCTCGTTGAGGATGGTGCTGGCCATTGAGCGCATGCCGTGGCTGACCAGACGCCCCTCGAAACCCATTCGCTTAAGCGCCATGTTGGCAGTCTGGCTGTTGCAGTGTGTGCGGGGGTTCCGGTCTGCGGGGAACACGTACTCCCGATGTCCACTATAGGGTTTTATCGCCTCCAGGAGCGCGAGAGCATGCTCCGTGAGCGGGACAATGTGCGTGCGGCGCTTCTTCATGCGCTCCGCAGGAATTGTCCAGATCTTCTTCTCGATGTCGATATCTGCCCAGCGGGTGGTTGCTGCCTCCACTGGCCGTGTCATGGTGTGGAGCTGCCACTCGATCAGGCAGCGGGTTGTTCTTTTTATGCTGGCATTGGCTATTGCCACCATGAGTTCTTTCAACTCATCGGGGGGCAATGCCGCCATGTTTTTCTTTTTCGGTTTCTTGAAGACGGAGCGGATACCGCTGAGCGGGTTCGCGTGAATCAGTCCCGAGTTGACCCCGTAAGTCATGATCTCGTTGAGCCGCTGCGTCAGCCGCTTCACGGTTTCAAGGCTGCCCTTGGTTTCGAGTGGTCGGAGCAGGTTGATGACTTGAGGTGCGCTGATGGCTGAGATCGGTGTGGAGCCCAAGTCCGGGAATACGTGCAGCGTTAGCGAGCGCCAGATGTCCTCAGCGTAGGCCGACGTCACAGCATCTTTCTTCAGCTCATACCAGGACGTCGCCACATTCTGGAATGTGTGCTCAGTCGCGGCTTGTTTAGCTTGCAGCACAGCATCCCGTTTCTCTTTAGGGTCGATGCCATGGGCAAGTGCTTCCCTCGCTTCAATGGAACCCTTGCGTGCTTGCGCTAACGAGACTTCAGGGAAGGTTCCCAGTCCCATGTTGATCCGCTTCTTCGTCACAGGGTGTCGATAGTTGAAGTTCCACAGCTTAGAGCCATTGCTTCTCACTCGCATTTGAAGTCCGCCGCCATCAAATAGGACATAGTCCTTTTCAGCAGGCTTGGCAGATTTGATTTTGAGTTCAGTGAGGCGGGTAGCTTGTGCGCACATTGGCATTCCAGTATTGATTTTGGCATTCCAAAAATTAGCACCTACGGGCTTGGAATGCCATTTGGAATGCCAGAAGTCGTGGCTGCTGATGGACGTCCGTGGACGCTGATAGCGCTGAAAGTCCCGTATTTACTGAGTTTCAGGCACAAAAAAAGACGTCCGTGGACGTCTTTAGATGATTATTTGGTGGAGCCGGGGGGATTTGAACCCCCGTCCGCCAGTGCTCCGCTTTCGGTACTACATGCTTAGCCGTGTCTATTGAGTTAATCCGCAGCCGCCCGACGGGCAGGGTGCTTTGGACGAGTTGTGTAAGTTTTAGCCGATTCGTCCACAACGTACTGCACGGCGATCCTGTTCTGTATGACAATCACTTCGGGTTTACAGGCATCCCCTAATGATTGCTGGAGCCGAAGCTACCAGGAGAGCGGGCTCAGCTGCTTACGCAGCGAGAGCGTAACCCTCGTAGTTTTCGTCATTGGCAACTATAGAAAGTTGCAACAGTGGATTTACGAGTTCTGTTACCAACTCGGCATGCACCTAGAGTTTCACTACCGGCGTCGAATCCTAATCGGCCCCATGTGTTGCGCTCTAGCTGTAGCGTTTTTCAACGCTTGTGGGCGAGTATACGCCATCGGTCAGGCGACGTCGACTGCTGCTCTGGCGTCGCATGGCTCAAGGTTACTGGCTGCTGCCGCCGTTGCTGCTTTTGTCGGCTTTTTCCAGGGTGTCCAAGGCTTTGGTGGTGATAGCGATACAGTCCTTGGTGTTACCCGCGGCTTGTGCCGCCTTGGCGTCTCTGACTTGGTCTTTGATGCTGTCGTTTGTGCCTTCGGCCATGGCGCCAGCGCCGGCAGTGGCCGTGGCATCGTCGATTTTTTGCAGGTTGAGGGTGCAAAGGTCATCTTCAGCAAACACAGGTGAGGCAAGCAATGCGGCAGTAAGGAACAGTCCGGAAATCGCTGTACGCTTCATGTGAATCTCCTTGGCGGGTACGACCTCGGAAGGAGGCCTTATTCGATGGACTACACCGCTTGCCAGGGGTTCAGGTGAATGTGGTCTATCGCACGATAGAGCCTGGAGGGCGCAGTTCAGGCGGCGCTGGGGGGCGGCCTGAACTGCTTTGCTGCGGGGTAGGTGTTACGCGATCCGTGGCTGGGTCACGCGATCTACCAGGTACACCAGGCCGTGATAATCGATTCCGCCATGGTTCGACAGGCCGATCTCACAGGTGCGGCTGGTGGATATGCCTTCGCTGCAATATTGCACGGCATCTTTGAGGCTGCGCAGCGAGTGGGCATTGAGTTCCGGCGTGGTGAAGCCTTTGTCGCCAGCAAAGCCGCAACAGTGAATACCTTCCGGAATCACCACCTCTTTACTGCAACGCCGGGCCAGGTCGATCAGTGCCTGGCTCTCGCCCAGGTGTTGGGTGCTGCAGGTCACGTGTACAGCGATCGGCTCGTCCTGCGGGGTGAACTCCAGTTTGTCGAGCAAGTGGCTGCGAATAAAACGCACAGGGTCGTAGAGGTCCAGGCGGGTTTCAGCCAGATCTTGAACCAGGCGCAAGGTGCATGGGCTGGTGTCGCAGTAGATCGGGTCGAGTCCGCCACGACTGGCCAACAGCAAGGCGTTGATCATCTCCTGGCGTTTGTGTTCGGCCTGTTCGGCATAGCCCTTGGAGGCGAACGGCTGACCGCAGCAGAGGCTGTCGGCGTTCTCCGGGAACACCACCTGATAGCCGGCCTTTTCCAGCAGACCGCGGGTTTTGTCCAGCAGCGAGGTTTGCTCGTGGTCGGCTGCTGCCGGGCCCATTACTCGCGAAACGCAAGCGGCAAGGTAGACCACGCGAGGGCGTGCGTCGTTACTGGTGGTAGGCAGTTGCAGCGGCTTCAGCGGCTGTGGCATGGCCGCTGTCCATTGCGGCACACGGCCGTGGCTCAGCTTGCTCAAGCTCGCGCTCATGCGGCTCAGACGGGGTGCGCCGAGGAGCTTGCGTGCGCCATTGGCGGCGCGTAGGGTCAGGCGAGCACCGCTGAGGGCGGTGTGGAAGTTCTCCGCCAGCCAATCGGCTGTTTTCATGTGATCGGCGGTTTTACCGCGCAACTTTCTGACCAGTTCGCCGGTGTTGATACTCACCGGGCAACGCTGGGCACACAGTCCCGTGGCGGCGCAGGTGTCGATGCCTTGGTACTGATAGTCGCGCTCAAGTTCCCGGGTGTCTTCGCCGGCCCGTTTCTTGGCCTGGATATCGCGCCACATGACGATGCGCTGGCGTGGGCTGAGCGTCAGGCCTT
The DNA here is from genome assembly GCF_036324085.1 of Pseudomonas auratipiscis. Taxonomy (NCBI): domain Bacteria; kingdom Pseudomonadati; phylum Pseudomonadota; class Gammaproteobacteria; order Pseudomonadales; family Pseudomonadaceae; genus Pseudomonas; species Pseudomonas auratipiscis. The sequence goes on along the minus strand of NZ_JAZDCU010000018.1, from coordinate 74,381 downwards.
TGGAAGGGCACACGGGCTCGCAGAAACCACACTCGATGCATTTATCGACGATTTCGTCAGCGGCTGGCAGCGGCTTGAGATTCTTCAAATGCAGTTGTGGGTCGTCGGTCAGCACCACCCCTGGGTTGAGGATGCCGGCCGGATCGAGCAAGCGCTTGAGCTGCCACATCAATTGGTAGGCATCGCTGCCCCATTCCAACTCAACGAAGGGGGCCATGTTGCGCCCGGTGCCGTGTTCGGCTTTGAGCGAACCACCGTATTCCACCGCCACCAGTTGCGCGACGTCGTCCATGAACGCTGAGTAGCGCGCCACCTGTTCAGGCGAGTCGAAGCCCTGGGTGAAGACGAAATGCAAGTTGCCTTCCAGGGCATGGCCGAACAGGATCGCTTCGTCGTAGCTGTGTTTGTCGAACAGCTCGATCAGCCGGTTCACACCTTCGGCGAGCTTTTCGACGGGGAAGGTCACGTCTTCGATGATGACCGTGGTGCCGGTCTCGCGTACTGCACCCACCGCTGGGAAGGTGTCTTTGCGAATCCGCCAGAGCTGGTTGTAGACCACGGGGTCTTCGCTGAAATCGACCTGCTTTTCGACCGGGAATTCAGCGATGGAAGCGCTGATGTGCTGCAGTTGTTCATGCAGCAGCGTCTGGGTTGCCGCACGCGATTCGATGAGCAACGCGCACGCACCTGGCGACAGGGTTTTCACCCAGGTCGGCATGCCCTTCATGTTTTCCACCGAGCGCAGGCTGCGGCGGTCAAGCAGTTCAACGGCCGAGACTGGCTGTTGTTTGAGCACCGGCACTGCCTTGCAGCAGGTCTCGACATCCGGGAAGACGATCAACGCGCTGGCTTTGTGCGGATGGTCCGGCACGGTGTCGTAGGTCACGGCGCTGATAAAGCCGAGTGTGCCCTCGGAGCCGACCATCAGGTGGGTGAGAATGTCCAAAGGTTCGTCGTAGTCGACCAGGGCATTGAGGGACAGGCCAGTGGTGTTCTTCAGTCGATATTTGTGCCGAATCTTTGCCGCCAGGTCGGTATTGGCGCGGGTTTGCCGGCCAAGCTCAGCGAGCTGCTCAAGCAGCGCACCGTGGGTCTCACGCAAGCGGCTGACGCTTTCTGGTATTTCGCTGTCAAGCAAGGTGCCGTCTGCCAGCAACAGGCGCATGCCGGCGAGGGTGTGGTAGGTGTTTTGCGCAGTGCCGCAGCACATGCCGCTGGCGTTGTTGGCGACGATGCCGCCGATCTTGCAGGCGTTGATCGAGGCCGGGTCCGGGCCGATCTTGCGGCCGAACGGTACCAGCCAGGCGTTGGCCTGGGCGCCGATGACGCCGGGTTGCAGGCGAATCTGCGTGCCGTCTTTGCGGATATCGTGGCCATTCCAGTTATCGCCCAGCACCAGCAGTACTGAATCACTCACCGCCTGGCCGGACAAGCTGGTGCCTGCAGCGCGGAAGGTTACCGCTACTTTTTCGGCGTGTGCGACCTTGAGCAGGGTTGCGACTTCGTCTTCGCTCTCGACGCGAATCACCAGTTTCGGGATCAGGCGGTAGAAACTGGCATCGGTGCCGAAAGCCAGGGTCGAGAGCGGATCGTCGAAGCGTCGCTCGCGGGGTATCAGGTGTTCAACCGTGTCGAGGAACGCGGCGGGCAGACTCATGCAAACTCCTCGCGAGGCCACGGCGTCTGGTGCGCCGTATACCTCGGTCAATCAGGCGGTGATTGGTGCGGGCGTGGGTAGATCACGCGCCCAGTTCGCGTACCAACGAGTCACGGGTGATCTCGCTGATGGTTTTGGCGCCAGTCAGCACCATGGCCACGCGCATTTCCTTCTCGAACAGATCCAGCAGGTTCTTCACGCCGGCTTCACCCGCGGTGGCCAGGGCGTAGAGGAATGCTCGGCCGATCAATACGGTGTCTGCGCCCAGGGCAATCATGCGCACCACATCGAGACCGCTGCGAATGCCGGAGTCGGCAAGAATTTTCAGATCGCCTTTCACCGCGTCGGCGATTGCCGGCAGGGCGCGCGCGCTGGACAGTACGCCGTCGAGTTGGCGGCCGCCGTGGTTGGAGACGACGATGCCGTCGGCACCGAATTTCACCGCATCCTTGGCGTCTTGCGGGTCAAGAATGCCCTTGATCACCATTGGGCCATCCCAGAACTCGCGGATCCACTCCAGGTCTTTCCAGGAAATCGACGGGTCAAAATTGTTGCCCAGCCAGCCGATGTAGTCGGCAAGGCCCGTCGGGCTGCCACGGTAGGTGGAGATGTTGCCCAGGTCGTGCGGCTTGCCCAGCAGGCCGACGTCGATGGCCCATTGCGGATGGGTCATGGCCTGCCAGACGCGACGCAGTGGTGCGTTCGGGCCGCTCATGCCTGAGTGGGCGTCGCGGTAGCGGGCGCCAGGTACCGGCATGTCTACAGTGAATACCAGGGTGGTAACACCGGCAGCCTTGGCACGTTCCAGGGCGTTGCGCATGAAGCCGCGGTCTTTGAGGACATACAGTTGGAACCACATCGGGCGGTCGATGGCCGGGGCAACTTCCTCGATCGGGCACACCGAAACGGTCGACATGGTGAACGGGATGCCTTTGGCCGCTGCTGCGCGAGCTGCCTGCACCTCGCCGCGGCGGGCATACATGCCGGTCAGGCCGACCGGTGCCAGGGCCACCGGCATGCTCAATTTCTCATTGAACAGTTGCGTCTCAAGGCTCAGCTCGGACATGTTTTTCAGCACGCGCTGACGCAATGCAATGCTAGCCAGGTCTTCAACGTTGTGACGCAGCGTGTACTCGGCGTAGGCGCCGCCGTCTGCGTAGTGGAAGAGGAACGGCGGCAGCTTGCGTTGGGCGGCTGCGCGGTAGTCGGTAGAGGCAGAAATGATCATGTGGTCTCGCTGCGTCGATTGAAGGAGCGGATGCCGGGCGCGTTGCAGCGCGCCCGACCTCTGTCACTTTAGTGAACCAGCATGCCGGTCAGCCAATAGGCCTGGATCAAGGTAATCAGGCCGACGATGGTGGCGAAGAACAGGCTGTGCTTGAGCGTGAAGCGGAACAGGTCCGATTCCTTGCCGACCAGGCCGGTGGCCGCGCAGGCTACGGCGATCGACTGAGGCGAGATCATCTTGCCCGTTACGCCGCCGCTGGTGTTAGCCGCAACCAGCAAGGTGTCGTTGACGCCGATCTGGTGCGCAGTCGTTGCCTGCAAGGAGCTGAACAGTGCGTTCGACGAGGTGTCGGAACCGGTCAGGAATACGCCCAGCCAGCCAAGGAACGGCGAGAAGAACGGGAACGCTGCGCCAGTACCAGCCAGTACCAGGGCCATTGTCGACGACATGCCCGAGTAGTTGGTGACGAAAGCGAAGGCCAGCACCATGCCGATCGACAGAATGGGCCAGCGCAGTTCGAAGAAGGTCTCTTTCAAAGTGGTCAGACCAGTTTTGAAGTTGATCTTCAGTACCAGCATGGAAATCAGCGCCGAGAAGAAAATCGCGGTACCGGTGGCGGAAATCGGGTCGAGTTTGAATACCGCAGGGATTGCCGTTGGGGTTGCGACGATTGGTGCGGTCTTGATCACCAATTGGTCAAGGTGCGGAATCGCGAAGTTGAACACCCAGCTGTACATCGAGCCGCCAGCCGCGAAGGCCGCCTTGAACGGTTTCAGGGTCCAGATGGTGACCAATACGGTGAGAATCAGGAACGGTGACCAGGCTTTGAAAATCTCGCCGAAGCTGTAAGGCGACGGTTGGCTGCCACCGCCATTGACCACCGCAGCGCCGACGCTGCCGGTAGCGCTGGTGAACGAGCGCTTAGGCTGCCAGACCTTGAGGAACAGGGTCAGGGAAATCAGGCTGGCCAGGGCCGAGGTGATGTCCGGCAGTTCCGGGCCAATGAAGTTCGAGGTGAAGTACTGGGTAACGGCAAAGCTCAGGCCGGCGACCAGAGCGGCAGGCCAGGTTTCTTTCACCCCGCGCAGGCCGTCCATCATGAACACCAGCCAGAACGGTACGAACAGCGAAAGCAGCGGCAGTTGGCGGCCGGTCATAGCACCGATCTTGAACGCGTCGATACCCGTTACCTGGCCGGCAACGATGATCGGAATGCCCAAGGCGCCGAACGCCACTGGCGCGGTGTTGGCTATCAGACACAGGCCTGCGGCGTATAGCGGGTTGAAACCCAGGCCTACCAGCAGGGCAGCGGTAATGGCTACAGGGGCACCGAACCCAGCTGCACCTTCAAGGAAGGCACCGAAGCAGAAGCCGATCAGCAGCACCTGCAGGCGTTGGTCGTCGGTGATCGACAGTACCGAGCTGCGGATGACTTCGAACTGACCGCTCTTGACCGTCAGTTTGTAGAGGAACACCGCGGCAACGATGATCCAGGCAATCGGCCACAGGCCATAGGCAAAACCGTATCCGGCGGCGGCAAGCGCCATGTCGGCGGGCATCTGGAAGGCGAAGATCGCTACCAGGATCGACAGGCCCAGCGTGATGCTGCCAGCCACGTGACCCTTGAGGCGGAACACTGCCAAGGCAAGGAAGAAGAATACGATCGGGATGACTGCCGCGAGTGCGGACAGGCCAAGACTACCAAGCGGACTGTAGAGCTGTTGCCAGGTTTGCATATGGGGTGGCCCCTAATTGTTGTTGGTCAGCATTGATATTGGATAATTGGTAAGACCAATTTACAATGTCGAGGCGCTAGGTTAAAAGCCTCTCTGTGGGTGTGTCAATTTGTCCCAAGAAATCTTTTGTAAGCCCGAAGGGTGGATAGCGGGTCTGAGCGGCACGGAAAGTTGCCATCTGATGGGTGTCGGCAAGGTGCGGATAGGCCAGAATAGACAGCCCCGAACGCACTCGGGATTGTGGAGAGCATGTGATGGTTTTTGATCAAGTCCGCCAACGCCGTTTGTCCGACGATATTGTCGACCGGCTTGAGGGGATGATTCTTGAGGGCACGCTGACTGCCGGGCAGCGCCTGCCAGCTGAACGGGCATTGGCCGAGCAGTTCGGCGTGTCGCGGCCATCGCTGCGTGAGGCTATCCAGAAACTGGTGGCCAAGGGACTGCTGGTCAGTCGTCAGGGTGGTGGCAACTACGTGTCTGATTCCCTGGGTGCCACGTTCAGCGATCCGTTACTGCAACTGCTGGAAAGCAACCCTGAAGCGCAGCGCGATTTGCTGGAGTTTCGGCATACCTTGGAGGCATCGTGCGCGTATTACGCGGCAATGCGTGCGACCGAGCCCGATCGTCAGCGGCTCAAGGCAGCGTTTGATGCGCTGCAGGATTGCTACACCCGCCAGGATGAAGTCAGTCGGGCCGAGGAGGGTGCGGCCGATGCTCGCTTCCATCTAGCGATTGCCGAGGCCAGCCACAATGCCGTGTTGCTCCACACCATTCGTGGTCTTTTCGATTTGCTCAAACGTAACGTGGTGACCAACATCGGCGGCATGTACAAACAGCGCGAGGAAACGCGCGACATGTTGATCAATCAGCACCGCGATCTTTATCTGGCAATCGTCGAAGGGCGTGCCAATGATGCGCGAGAAGTCTCCAGCCAGCACATTTTGTATGTGCAGGAGGTGCTCGACGAGGTGCGCCAGGAAGTGCAGCGAACGGCGCGTGCGGAGCGGCGTAGCGGACGTTGAAGCAATCGCGGGGCAAGCCTGCTCCTACCAGAATCATACAACCCCGGTGAGAGCGGGCTAGCCCCGCGATGAGAAGGCCGGTTCAGACTGAAATCAGTCTTCCTTGCCTTTGTTGCGTACCGCGCGTTGCAGTTCGCGGTTGGAATCGCGCTCGCGCTGGGTGTCGCGCTTGTCGTATTCCTTCTTGCCCTTGCCCAGTGCGATCTCGCACTTGATCAAGTGCTTGCTCCAGTAGATCGACAAGGCCACGCAGGTGTAGCCCTTTTGCTGCACGGAAGCATACAGGCGTTCCAGCTCGCGTCGATTGAGCAGCAGTTTTCGGGTGCGTGTAGGGTCGGCGATGACGTGCGTACTGGCAGCCGTCAGTGGCGTGATATGGCTGCCCATCAGCCAGGCCTCGCCATCTTTGAGCACCACATAGCTGTCAATCAGATGCGCCTTGCCGGCACGCAGACTTTTTACTTCCCAACCGGACAGGACCAATCCGGCCTCGAACTTGTGTTCGATGAAGTAATCGTGTCGCGCCTTTTTATTCTGCGCGATGGTCCCTGTCGGATGTTTCTTTTGTTTAGCCATAGGGGCGGCATTATAGGCAGTCGTGACGCTGTCGGCTACGGGGTAGCAGTGCGCTTGAGCCTGCGAGTTGAATCCCGGACAATGCGCGCTCTTTTTTTCCACAGTTGAGCGTGTTGATGTCGACGGACAAGGTTTCTGTCCATGGTGGCTGGGCCAGTCGCTGGGTATTTGTACTGGCGGCAACCGGCGCCGCGGTAGGTCTGGGGAGTATCTGGAAGTTCCCCTACATGGTCGGCGTCTATGGTGGCGGTGCTTTTGTTCTGGTATTCCTCGCCTGTATTGCCCTGATCGGCATACCGGTGATGCTGGCCGAGACCCTGATTGGTCGTCGCACCCGGCAAAGTCCAGCCAACGCCCTGCGCGATCTGGCGCTGGAGGCCGGGCATTCGCCGCGCTGGTCGTGGTGGGCATTTGCCGGAATGGTAACGGCGCTGCTGATCTTGTCTTTCTACAGTGTGGTGGGCGGTTGGTCGTTCGACTACATCATCAGCATGGGCAAGGGCGACTTTCAGGGCGTTACGGCTGATCAAGTCGGCGGCTACTTCAAAGACGTAATCAGCGACCCTTGGCGGCTGGTGCTCTGGCACACCCTGTTCATGCTGCTTTCGGCCCTGGTCATTGCCCGTGGCGTGGTGGCGGGGCTGGAGAAAAGCCTGCGAATCATGATGCCGCTGTTATTCCTGCTGCTGGTGATCCTGTTGGGCTATAGCCTGACTACCGGGCACTTTATGCAGGGCCTGCATTTCATGTTCGACTTCGATACCTCGCGTCTGCTCGATGGCTTGCTGCCTGCCATGGGGCATGCCTTCTTCTCGTTGAGTGTCGGTGTCGGTTCGCTGTTGATCTATGGGGCCTACATGCCCAAGGATGCGTCTATCGGTGGCACCATCGTCGCGGTAGCGCTGCTGGATACCTTCGTTTCGTTGCTTGCCGGTCTGGCCTTGTTTCCTATCGTGTTCGCGGCCGGGCTCAACCCCAGTGAAGGGCCTGGCTTGATGTTTGTTGCCTTGCCATTTGCCTTCGGAAATGTGGCCTTTGGCCAATTGATGGGCGTCGTATTCTTTGTTTTAGTAGCAGTGGCAGCCTGGAGTTCGGCGATTTCTCTGCTCGAACCCATGGTGGCTTACCTGGTGGAGCGTACCGGTGTTCGGCGCGGCTGGATCACCACTTGGCTGGCATTCAGTTGCTGGCTGGTTGGCCTGGGGACGGTGTTTTCGTTCAATATCTGGCAGCAGGCACGCTTTTTCGTGAACGACGACAGCGGTTTTCAGCTCTACCAATGGGGTGTAAGTGGTGGGCTGGACTTCTTCGGCGTTATCGACTTTTTCACCTCGCGGATCATGTTGCCGCTGGGTGGTTTGTGCTTTGTGGTATTCGCAGGTTGGATCATGGGGCGAGACGCGGTGCGCGATGAGTTGGCGATGCGCAGCCCGCTGCTGTTTGCTCTGACCTTCTTCTTGATGCGCTATGTGGCGCCCCTCGGCATTCTGATTGTATTTGCCGCTCAGCTTTGGAAATGATGCTCGGATGACTACCCATATTCAACGCTCGGCCTTACTGCCCTATCCCGCCCAGGCGCTGTACGACCTGGTCAATGATGTTGCGCGGTATCCGGAGTTTCTGCCGTGGTGTTCCTCCACTACCGTGCTGGAAGAGAGCGACACGCTGATGCGTGCCAGTCTGGAAGCGGCCAAGGGTGGCATGAGCCAGAAGTTCGTCACCCGCAATGTGCTGGTGCCGGGGCAATCGATTGAGATGAACCTGGAAGAGGGGCCGTTCAATCAGTTGCACGGCTTGTGGGTCTTCAAGCCATTGGGTGAGAAGGCCTGCAAAATCAGCCTGGATCTGTCGTTCGATTACGCCGGGCCATTGGTGCGGGCAACGTTGGGTCCGATCTTCAATCAGGCAGCCAACACCCTGGTAGACGCGTTTTGTCAGCGAGCCAAGCAACTTGCAGGTTGAAGTGGCCTACGCCACGGCCGAGCAGCAGTGGCTGCTGACGGTGGATGTTGCCCCCGGCACTACGTTGCGTGAAGCCGTGCGCTTGTCGGGCGTTGCCGAGCAGGTGCCGGGACTGGATATAAACGCGTGCCCGCTCGGCATCTTCGGCAAGGTTGTCCGTGATGCTGATCAACAGGTGGTTGTGGCGGGTGATCGAATCGAACTGTACAGGCCCTTGCTGATCGACCCCAAGGAGGTGCGCAAACAGCGGGCCGACAAGGTGGCAAGAGTGTTCAAGAAGGCCAAGCGCTGAAACGCAAAAAAGCCCGGAAGATCCGGGCTTTTCTTTGTCTGCAATAGGGTTATTGCGGCGAGGTTTCGATCGGTGCAGGGGTCGGTACTGGAATCGCTTCGATAGTATCGACTTCGCGCTGGATCTTTTCTTCCAGGGAACCTGGCTTGGCCGGGGTTTCCTTGACTTGTTCCGCAGGCTCGGTAGTACCTGGCTGTGCTGGGCTGACGCTGGTGTCGCCGCTGCCTCCGAGGATTTCCTGATCGCGGCTTACGCCCGGCATGAAGTCGCCGGACAAGCTCACCAGCTGATCGCTTTCATTGAAGAAAATACTCATGCGTTCCTGCTGGCGTTGACCGCCGCCAGGCTGCAGGCTGTACAGGTAATCCCAACGATTGGTATGGAACGTATCCTGGATCAGGGGGTTGCCCATGATAAACCGTACTTGCCGACGGGTCATTCCGGGGCGTAATTGGTCTATCATGTCTTGCGTGACGACATTGCCCTGCTGGATGTCGATTTTGTAAACCCCGGGGAACGAGCAACCGGCGAGTGCGAGCAGTCCCACAAAGGTGAGGCTGGTTAGCAAGAGCTTGGTGTTTTGCATCGGTGGGCGACTTCCACTATCTTGGCTGGACAACGTAAACCCCGATCATACCCGTATTCAGAGAAGCTGCGAAGCAGCATCGGCGAGAAAGCTGACCATGGTTGAAAATAGCGAACTGCGCAAAGCCGGTCTCAAGGTGACACTGCCTCGAGTTAAAATTCTACAGATGCTCGACTCTACCGAGCAGCGTCACATGAGTGCTGAGGATGTCTACAAGGCGCTGATGGAGGCGGGCGAGGATGTCGGTCTGGCCACGGTTTACCGTGTTCTGACCCAGTTCGAAGCCGCTGGCCTGGTCGTGCGCCACAACTTCGACGGCGGTCATGCCGTGTTCGAGCTAGCCGACGGTGGCCACCACGACCATATGGTCAACGTGGAATCTGGCGAGGTTATCGAGTTCTTCGATAGCGAAATCGAAAAGCGCCAGAAAGAAATCGTCGCCGAGCATGGCTTCGAACTGGTTGACCATAATTTGGTCCTGTACGTGCGCAAGAAAAGATAAGTAACACTTCTTGCAGTACAGCATCGAAGGCGACCTAAGGGTCGCCTTTGTGCTTTCTGCGCTCAGGCTTTGCTGGTGACTACCATTTTGCGAGCGTGAGCCAGGGATTCCTTTGTCAGGTCGATGCCGCCGAGCATCCTGGCTACCTCTTCTATACGTTCGCGCTTGCCCAGGCTGGCTACGGCCGTATGGGTGGCTTCGCTGTTGCGCACTTTATGCACAAACAGGTGGTGATGGCCTTGAGCGGCCACCTGTGGCAGGTGCGTTACTGTCAGCACTTGGCCGCGCTCACCTAAGCGGCGCAGCAATTGCCCGACGATTTCGGCAGTAGGGCCACCGATACCCACGTCGACTTCGTCGAATACCAGCGTCGGGATGCGCGAGGTTTGCGCGGTGATAACCTGGATGGCCAGGCTGATGCGGGAGAGTTCGCCCCCGGAGACAACCTTGGCCAGTCCCTTGAGGGGTTGGCCGGGGTTGGCGCTGACCAGCAACTCGACCTGCTCAAGGCCGTGTGGCGACAGCTCGTCGCCAGCATTTACATGCAGTTCGATGCAGAATCGGCCACCGGGCATGCCCAGTCGCTGAATTTCCTGCTCGACCGCGGCGGACAATTGACCGGCAGCCTGACCGCGCAGAGCGCTAAGCTCGCTGGCCTTGTCCTGATAGTGGCGCGCAAAAGCGGCCAATTCTTCACCCAGGCGCTCGATCGATTCGTCGCTGGCATTGAGGCCTTCAAGCTCTTCCATCAATTGTTGATGAAGGGTGGCCAGTTCGGTGGGGTGCACGCGGTGCTTGCGGGCAAGGGTATAGATGCTGTCCAGCCGCTCTTCGAGCTGTTGCAGGCGCGCGGGGTCGGCGTCGAAGTGATCAAGAAAGCGATTGAGCTCGCCGACCGCTTCTTCAACTTGAATTTGGGCGCTGGCAATCATATTGGCAGCCTCGCCGAGCGCCTTGGGTGCGTTGTGCACCGCGGTCAGGCGGTTGAGGCTGGCGGTCAGGGCGCTGAGCACATTGCCGGAGTCGTTCTCACTGCAATGGTCGATCACCTGGCGGCAAATGCCGAACAACGCCTCGGCATTGGTCAGGTTCTTGTGTTCCTGCTCCAGTTGCTCCAGTTCATTCTCACCCAGGCCAAGATTGTCGAGTTCTTCGAGCTGGTAGCTGAGCAACTGCTGCTGGGCACGTTGCTCGTCACCGGAGTTGGACAGTCGCTCCAGTTCCTGGCGTGTTTGCCGCCAGCGTTGGGCTGCCAGCTGTACCTGGCGGGCGAGGTCGGTAGCGCCTGCGTATTCGTCCAGCAGACGACGATGGGTGTCGGCCTTGAGCAGCGACTGGTGCTCGTGCTGGCTGTGAATATCGATCAGCAGCTCGCCGAGGGCCTTGAGGTCGCCGAGCGGGCAGGGGGTGCCATTGATGTAGCCACGGCTGCGACCTTCGGCGGTGATTACCCGGCGCAGGATGCACGGGCCATCGTGGTCAAGGTCGCGTTCGGCCAGCCAGGTGCGGGCTTCGGGGATATCGATGAGGTCGAAGGTGGCCAGGATGTCAGCCTTGTCGGCGCCGGGGCGGACCACGCCGCTGTCGGCGCGATCACCCAGGGTCAGGCCCAGGGCGTCGAGCATGATCGATTTGCCGGCCCCGGTTTCACCGGTAATGACGCTCATCCCGCGCGCGAGCTCGAGGTCAAGGTGTTCGACGATGGCGTAGTTGTGTACGGACAGGTGCACCAGCATTGGGGCGGCTCCCAGGCGTTAAGTCTGGTTATTTATACAGTGTTTTTAAATCCGCTGACAATGCTTGTGCTTAGTTCGATTTGGTTATCAGGAGGGCATTCTGATTGCGATGGGTTATGAACGAATCTGCCCGCTCCTGCATGGCAGCCCTTGAACCTGGGTTTTACGACCCCATATAGCCGGCAGAAGCGCGAGTTGAGCTCGCTGACACTATTCGAGAGGAGAGATTTTATGGCTGACGAACAGCTGGATGAACAGAATCTGAACGCCGAAGATGCAGGCGCACAAGAACTGAGCGCCCGCGTGCAGGTGCTCGAAGAGCAGCTGGCGGCGGCCCAGGATCAATCCCTGCGCACCACTGCCGACCTGCAGAACGTGCGTCGTCGTGCTGAGCAGGACGTCGAGAAAGCGCACAAATTTGCGCTGGAAAAATTCGCCGGTGACCTGTTGCCGGTCATCGACAGCCTCGAGCGCGGCCTGGAACTGTCCAGCCCTGACGACGAAAGCATTCGCCCGATGCGTGAAGGCATCGAGCTGACCCTGAAAATGTTCCACGACACGCTCAAGCGCTACAACCTTGAAGCTATTGACCCGCACGGCGAGCCGTTCAACGCCGAGCAGCACCAGGCCATGGCCATGCAGGAAAGCGCCGAGGTCGAGCCAAACAGTGTGCTCAAGGTGTTCCAGAAGGGCTACCAGCTCAATGGTCGTCTGCTGCGCCCGGCCATGGTCGTGGTCAGCAAGGCGCCCGCAGCGGTTTCGCCGTCGATTGACGAGCAGGCTTGAAATCGTTTCGAACGCCCCCATTTAGGTGTCAAGCATTCAAGTATTACCGCAGGTAGCCACCACTGCTGCGGCAACAAAATTCAAGTTTCGGGAGAGTTAACATGGGCAAAATTATCGGTATCGACCTGGGGACCACCAACTCCTGTGTCTCCATTCTGGAAAACGGCAACGTAAAGGTTATCGAGAACGCTGAAGGCGCTCGTACCACGCCGTCGATCATCGCTTACGCCAACGATGGCGAGATCCTGGTTGGTCAGTCGGCCAAGCGTCAGGCTGTAACCAACCCGCACAACACCCTGTACGCGGTAAAGCGTCTGATCGGTCGTCGTTTTGACGAAGATGTCGTGCAGAAAGACATCCAGATGGTTCCGTACAAAATCGTCAAGGCTGACAACAACGACGCCTGGGTTGAAGTAAACGGCCAGAAAATGGCACCGCCACAAATTTCGGCTGAAATCTTGAAAAAGATGAAGAAAACCGCCGAAGACTACCTGGGCGAGCCCGTTACCGAAGCGGTCATCACCGTTCCGGCCTACTTCAACGACAGCCAGCGTCAGGCTACCAAGGATGCCGGTCGCATCGCGGGTCTGGACGTAAAACGTATCATCAACGAGCCAACCGCAGCTGCTCTGGCTTACGGTATGGACAAGGCTAAAGGCGATCACACCGTGATCGTTTACGACCTGGGTGGCGGTACCTTCGACGTTTCGGTTATCGAAATCGCCGAAGTCGATGGCGAGCACCAGTTCGAAGTGTTGGCCACCAACGGTGACACGTTCCTCGGTGGTGAAGACTTCGACATTCGCCTGATCGACTACCTCGTCGACGAGTTCAAGAAAGAAAGCGGCATGAACCTCAAAGGTGACCCGCTGGCAATGCAGCGCCTGAAAGAAGCTGCTGAAAAAGCCAAGATCGAGCTGTCTTCGAGCCAGCAGACCGACGTCAACCTGCCGTACATCACTGCAGATGCCACCGGTCCTAAGCACCTGAACGTGAAGATCTCCCGCGCCAAGCTGGAGTCGCTGGTAGAAGATCTGGTTCAGCGCACTATCGAGCCTTGCCGCATCGCCATGAAAGATGCCGGTATCGACGTCAGCAAGATCGACGACGTTATCCTGGTTGGCGGTCAGACTCGTATGCCGCTGGTGCAGAAAGCAGTTACCGATTTCTTCGGTAAAGAAGCGCGTAAAGACGTCAACCCTGACGAAGCTGTTGCCATGGGTGCAGCAATCCAGGGCGCGGTATTGGCCGGTGACGTGAAAGACGTGCTGCTGCTGGACGTCAGCCCGCTGACCCTGGGTATCGAAACCATGGGTGGCGTGATGACCGCGCTGATCGAGAAGAACACCACTATCCCGACCAAAAAGTCGCAAGTGTTCTCGACTGCCGATGACAACCAGAGCGCTGTGACCATTCACGTGCTGCAAGGTGAGCGTAAACAGGCTGCACAGAACAAGTCCCTGGGCAAGTTCGACCTGGCCGAGATTCCACCAGCACCACGTGGCGTGCCACAGATCGAAGTAACCTTCGACATCGACGCCAACGGCATCCTGCACGTAGGCGCCAAAGACAAGGCTACTGGCAAGACTCAGTCGATCGTGATCAAGGCCAACTCGGGTCTGTCTGACGAAGAAATTCAACAGATGATCCGTGACGCGGAAGCGAACTCGGAAGAAGACCGCAAGTTCGAAGAGCTGGCCGCTGCCCGTAACCAGGGTGATGCACTGGTTCACTCGACTCGCAAAATGGTCGCTGACGCCGGTGACAAGGTCACTGCCGAAGAGAAAACTGCAATTGAAGCTGCAGTCGTTGCCCTGGAAGCCGCCATTAAAGGCGACGACAAGGCTGCTATCGATGCCAAGGTTGAAGAGCTGTCGAAAGTGTCGGCTCCAGTTGCTCAGAAAATGTACGCCGAGCAGCAGGCCGAACAGCCACAAGCTGGCGCGCAGCAGGCTGAAGAACCTAAGCACGACGACGTCGTCGATGCCGAGTTCGAAGAAGTAAAAGACAACAAGTAATTGCTACAGGTTGTCGGCCGGTTGACTGCTTTGTAGTGGTTGGCTGGTAGGATGTCGCCGCGCGGGGGCTTGCTCCCGCGTTGGCGTGTCTGGAATACCCGAATTTTTACAGCATCTGTCAGGCCTCCTGGAGGTAGACGAGGCGGGTGCTGGCGGCACGGCGCGAAATGCGCAGAGGTTTGCCGAACGTCCTCAAGAGTGAAAAGACTTATGGCAAAGCGTGACTATTACGAAGTTCTGGGAGTTGAGCGCGGCTCCAGTGAAGCGGACCTGAAAAAGGCCTATCGCCGCCTGGCGATGAAGCATCACCCGGACCGTAATCCTGATGACAAAGAGTCGGAAGAGAAATTCAAAGAGGCCAACGAGGCCTATGAAGTTCTTTCCGACGCCAGCAAGCGCGCAGCGTATGACCAATACGGTCATGCCGGTGTCGACCCGAGCATGGGCGGTGGCGGTGCCGGATTTGGCGGCGCGAACTTCTCCGACATTTTCGGTGATGTGTTCAGCGATTTCTTCGGTGGCGGCCGTGGCGGCTCGCGTGGCGGCGCCCAGCGTGGCAGCGACCTGCGCTACACGCTGGAACTGAACCTGGAAGAAGCCGTGCGCGGCACCACGGTCAATATTCGTGTACCGACACTGGTCAACTGTGAGCCGTGTGATGGTTCCGGTGCCAAGAAAGGCTCTTCGCCTTCGACCTGTCCGACCTGTGGTGGTATTGGTCAGGTGCGCATGCAGCAGGGCTTTTTCTCGGTGCAGCAGACCTGCCCGCGTTGCCATGGTCAGGGCAAGATCATTACCGATCCTTGCAACGCCTGCCACGGCGAAGGTCGCATCGAAGAGTACAAGACCCTTTCGGTCAAGGTCCCGGCTGGCGTCGATACGGGCGATCGTATCCGTCTTTCCGGAGAAGGCGAGGCGGGTTCCCATGGCGGTCCGACTGGCGATCTTTACGTTGTGATCAACGTGCGCGAGCACGATATCTTCCAGCGTGACGGCAAGCATCTGTATTGCGAAGTGCCGATCAGCTACACCGATGCTGCACTGGGTGGCGAGCTGGAAGTGCCGACGCTCGATGGTCGGGTCAAGTTGAAGATCCCGGAAGGCACGCAAACCGGTAAGCAATTCCGTCTGCGTGGCAAGGGTGTGGCGCCGGTTCGTGGCGGTGGTGCTGGTGACCTGATGTGCCGTGTTGCGGTCGAAACTCCGGTCAATCTCAGCCGCCGTCAGCGCGAACTCCTCGAAGAGCTGCGCGACTCACTGGACGGTGATAGTTCTCACTCGCCCAAGGCCAGCGGCTGGTTCGAGGGTGTAAAGCGTTTCTTCGGCGACTTGTAAGAAGGAATAGGGCATGCGACGTATAGCAGTAATGGGTGCAGCAGGGCGCATGGGTAAAACCCTGATCGAGGCTGTGCAGCAAACGCCGGGCGCTGGCCTGACTGCGGCGATCGATCGCCCGGACAGCACGCTGGTCGGCGCTGATGCCGGCGAGCTGGCGGCGCTGGGTCGAATCGGTGTGCTGTTGTCTGATGATCTGGCCAAGGTTGCCGAGGAGTTCGATGTACTGATCGACTTCACGCACCCTTCGGTAACCCTGAAGAACCTGGCGTTCTGTCGCAAGGCAGGCAAGGCCATGATTATTGGCACCACCGGTTTCAGCGTTGAAGAAAAGCAGCTGCTGGCGGAAGCGGGCAAAGATATCCCAATCGTCTTCGCTGCCAACTTCAGTGTCGGCGTCAATCTCAGCCTGAAGCTACTGGATATGGCAGCGCGCGTGCTGGGTGATGATGTGGATATCGAGATCATTGAAGCCCATCACCGTCACAAGGTCGATGCCCCTTCGGGTACTGCGCTGCGCATGGGCGAGGTAGTTGCCCAGGCGCTGGGGCGTGACCTGCAGGAAGTGGCGGTCTATGGTCGTGAAGGCCAGACCGGTGCGCGTGACCGCAAGACCATTGGCTTTGCCACTGTGCGTGCTGGTGATGTGGTGGGTGATCACACCGTGCTGTTCGCTGCCGACGGGGAGCGCCTGGAAATCACCCACAAGGCTTCCAGTCGCATGACCTTTGCCAAGGGTGCGGTACGTGCAGCACTCTGGCTCGATGGTCGCGAGCCTGGCTTGTACGACATGCAGGACGTTCTCGACCTGCGTTGATAGCCCCGCCCCTCCCTGTGGTGTGGTTTTGCTCCGTGATTGCGACCGTCCAGTTACGTCGCGTCGCGGGGCAAGTCCGCTCCTACAGGTGTCTTGAAGTCCTGCTGTCGCATTCTTGCGCCTTTCAGGCACATCAGTGGTAGACCGAAAAAGCGTTTTTCTGTAAGCTACAGCTTTAGTGTGTCCACTAAAAGCGCGCAGATAATTCGACGAAGAAAGCGGGGTGACGTGTCTATACGTCATTCCGCTTTTTTGCAACCTGCGATCGCCCCTTCAGGCTTTATTTTTGGGAGGTCTTCTTGACTAAGCCAGCCATACTCGCCCTTGCCGATGGCAGCATTTTTCGCGGTGAGGCTATTGGAGCCGACGGTCAGACCGTTGGTGAGGTGGTGTTTAACACCGCAATGACCGGCTATCAGGAAATCCTGACTGACCCTTCGTATTCCCAACAGATCGTTACCCTGACCTATCCGCATATCGGTAATACCGGCACCACGCCGGAAGATGCCGAGTCCGATCGGGTCTGGTCGGCTGGCCTGGTCATTCGTGACTTGCCGCTGATCGCCAGCAACTGGCGTAACACCCTGTCGCTGTCCGACTACCTCAAGGCCAACAATGTGGTGGCCATTGCCGGTATCGACACGCGTCGCCTGACCCGCATCCTGCGTGAGAAGGGCGCGCAGAATGGCTGCATTCTGGCCGGCGACAACATCACTGAAGAGGCAGCGATCGCGGCTGCTCGTGGCTTCCCGGGCCTCAAGGGCATGGACCTGGCCAAAGTCGTCAGCACCAAGTCCAGCTACGAATGGCGCTCCAGCGTCTGGGAGCTGAAAACCGACAGCCACGCGACCATCGAAGCTGCCGACCTGCCTTACCACGTGGTCGCCTACGACTACGGCGTCAAGCTAAACATCCTGCGCATGCTGGTCGCTCGCGGTTGCCGCCTTACCGTTGTGCCGGCGCAAACCCCGGCCAGCGAAGTATTGGCGCTCAACCCGGATGGCGTGTTCCTCTCCAACGGCCCTGGTGATCCGGAGCCATGCGACTACGCCATCCAGGCGATCAAAGAAATTCTGGAAACCGAGATCCCGGTTTTCGGTATCTGCCTGGGCCACCAACTGCTGGCGCTGGCTTCCGGCGCCAAGACCGTCAAGATGGGCCACGGTCACCACGGTGCCAACCACCCAGTCCAGGATCTGGACACCGGTGTGGTCATGATCACCAGCCAGAACCACGGTTTTGCCGTCGACGAAGCAACCCTGCCGGCCAACGTTCGCCCAATTCACAAGTCGCTGTTCGACGGTACCCTGCAAGGTATCGAGCGCACCGACAAGAGCGCGTTCAGCTTCCAGGGTCACCCTGAGGCAAGCCCAGGCCCGACCGACGTCGCGCCATTGTTCGACCGTTTCATCGATGCCATGGCCAAGCGCCGCTGAGCATCTGGCGAGAAGGCCCTGAACCGGTGCAAGCCGCGTTCAGGCGCCGCCCCCAAGATTGTTCAATGCGGCTTGCCGACTGACCTGCGGAATTGAGTGACAACCCATGCCAAAACGTACAGACATTAAAAGCATCCTGATTCTCGGCGCTGGCCCGATCGTTATCGGCCAGGCCTGTGAATTCGACTACTCCGGCGCCCAGGCTTGCAAAGCCCTGCGCGAAGAGGGTTACCGCGTCATCCTGGTGAACTCCAACCCGGCCACCATCATGACCGACCCGGCCATGGCCGACGCTACCTATATCGAGCCGATCAAGTGGCAGACCGTTGCCAAGATCATCGAGAAAGAGCGTCCAGACGCGCTGCTGCCGACCATGGGTGGCCAGACGGCCTTGAACTGCGCACTGGATCTGGAGCGCGAAGGCGTTCTGGAAAAGTTCGGCGTGGAAATGATCGGTGCCAATGCTGACACCATCGACAAGGCCGAAGACCGCTCGCGTTTCGACAAGGCAATGAAGGCTATCGGCCTTGAGTGCCCGCGCTCCGGTATCGCCCACAGCATGGAAGAAGCCAACGCAGTGCTCGAGAAGCTCGGCTTCCCGTGCATCATCCGTCCGTCCTTTACCATGGGTGGCACGGGTGGCGGTATTGCTTACAACCGTGAAGAGTTCGAAGAAATCTGTGCCCGTGGTCTGGACCTGTCGCCGACCAAGGAACTGCTGATCGACGAGTCGCTGATCGGCTGGAAAGAGTACGAGATGGAAGTGGTCCGCGACAAAAAGGACAACTGCATCATCGTCTGCTCCATCGAGAACTTCGACCCGATGGGCGTGCACACCGGTGACTCGATCACCGTTGCTCCAGCACAGACCCTGACCGACAAGGAATACCAGATCATGCGCAACGCCTCGCTGGCGGTGCTGCGTGAGATCGGCGTTGAAACCGGTGGTTCCAACGTTCAGTTCGGCATCTGCCCGAATACCGGTCGTATGGTCGTGATCGAGATGAACCCGCGGGTATCGCGTTCTTCGGCCCTGGCGTCGAAAGCCACCGGTTTCCCGATCGCCAAGATCGCTGCCAAGCTGGCCATTGGTTACACCCTGGATGAGCTGCAGAACGACATCACTGGCGGTCGTACCCCAGCGTCTTTCGAGCCGTCCATCGACTACGTCGTGACCAAGCTGCCGCGTTTCGCCTTCGAAAAATTCCCGAAAGCTGATGCCCGCCTGACCACCCAGATGAAATCCGTGGGTGAAGTCATGGCGATTGGTCGCACCTTCCAGGAATCTCTGCAGAAAGCACTGCGCGGTCTGGAAGTCGGTGTATGTGGCCTGGATCCGAAAGTCGATCTGGCTTCGCCGGAAGCTGCAAGCATTCTCAAACGCGAGCTCACCGTTCCAGGCGCCGAGCGTATCTGGTACGTGGCTGACGCCATGCGTTCGGGTATGACTGTCGACGAAATCTTCGACCTGACCATGATCGACCGCTGGTTCCTGGTACAGATGGAAGACCTGATCAAGGAAGAAGAGAAGGTCAAGACCCTGGCGCTGTCGGCTATCGACAAAGACCTGATGCTGCGCCTCAAGCGCAAAGGCTTCTCCGATCAGCGTCTGGCCAAGCTGCTGGGCATTACCGACAAGAACCTGCGTCGTCACCGCCACAAGCTTGAAGTGTTCCCGGTCTACAAGCGCGTTGACACCTGCGCCGCCGAGTTCGCAACTGATACCGCCTACCTGTACTCGACCTATGAGGAGGAGTGCGAAGCCAATCCGTCGACCCGTGACAAGATCATGATCCTCGGTGGCGGCCCTAACCGTATCGGTCAGGGTATCGAGTTCGACTACTGCTGCGTACACGCGGCATTGGCTCTGCGTGAAGACGGGTACGAGACCATCATGGTCAACTGCAACCCGGAAACCGTTTCCACCGACTACGACACCTCCGACCGCCTGTACTTCGAGCCGCTGACGCTGGAAGACGTGCTGGAAGTGGTGCGGGTCGAGAAGCCCAAAGGTGTCATCGTCCACTACGGCGGCCAGACCCCGTTGAAACTCGCTCGCGCCCTGGAAGAAGCCGGCGTACCGATCATCGGTACCAGCCCTGATGCCATCGACCGCGCTGAAGACCGTGAGCGTTTCCAGCAGATGGTTCAGCGCCTGAACCTGCTGCAGCCGCCAAACGCCACCGTGCGCAGCGAAGACGAAGCCATCCGTGCTGCCGGTGTGATCGGTTACCCGCTGGTGGTGCGTCCTTCCTACGTGCTGGGCGGTCGCGCCATGGAGATCGTCTACGAACTGGACGAGCTCAAGCGCTACCTGCGTGAAGCGGTGCAAGTGTCCAACGACAGTCCGGTACTGCTTGACCACTTCCTCAACTGCGCCATCGAGATGGACGTGGATGCGGTCTGCGACGGCACTGACGTGGTTATCGGTGCGATCATGCAGCACATCGAACAGGCGGGTGTTCACTCCGGTGACTCGGCGTGCTCGCTGCCGCCTTACTCGCTGCCAGCCCATGTTCAGGACGAAGTCCGTGAACAGGTCAAGAAAATGGCCCTGGAGTTGGGCGTTGTCGGCCTGATGAACGTCCAGCTGGCCCTGCAGGGTGACAAGATCTACGTGATCGAGGTCAACCCGCGTGCTTCGCGTACCGTGCCATTCGTTTCCAAGTGCATCGGTACGTCCCTGGCGATGATCGCTGCGCGCGTAATGGCTGGCAAATCGCTCAAGGAAATCGGCTTCACCAAGGAAATCATTCCTAACTTCTACAGCGTCAAGGAAGCGGTGTTCCCGTTCGCCAAATTCCCGGGTGTTGACCCGATCCTCGGCCCAGAGATGAAATCCACGGGTGAAGTCATGGGTGTGGGCGATAGCTTCGGTGAAGCCTTTGCCAAAGCCCAGATGGGTGCCAGTGAAGTGCTGCCGACCGGCGGTACTGCGTTCATCAGCGTGCGTGACGACGACAAGCCACAGGTGGCCGGTGTCGCTCGTGACCTGATCGCCCTGGGCTTCGAGGTGGTTGCCACTGTCGGCACTGCCAAGCTGATCGAAGCGGCTGGCTTGAAAGTGCGCCGCGTGAACAAAGTGACCGAAGGTCGTCCGCACGTGGTCGACATGATCAAGAACGACGAAGTGTCGCTGATCATCAACACCACCGAAGGTCGTCAGTCGATCGCTGACTCCTACTCAATTCGTCGCAATGCGTTGCAGCACAAGATCTACTGCACCACCACCATTGCGGCCGGTGAAGCTATCTGCGAAGCGTTGAAGTTCGGTCCGGAAAAGACCGTTCGCCGCTTGCAGGATCTCCATGCAGGACTCAAGGCATGACTAAATACCCAATGACCGTCCAGGGCTTCAAGGCCCTGGAAGAGGAGCACGCCTTTCTGAGCAAGGTCGAGCGTCCACGCTTGAGCCAGGCTATCGGTGAGGCGCGCGAGCTTGGTGACCTCAAGGAAAACGCCGAATACCACGCTGCTCGTGAAGAGCAGGGCATGGTCGAGGCGCGTATCCGTGACATCGAAGGTCGTCTGCAGAACTCGGTGGTGATTGACGTCACCACCATCGCTCATACCGGCAAGGTGATCTTCGGTACTACCGTTGAAATCGCCAATGTCGAGACTGACGAGAGCGTGAAGTACAAGATCGTTGGCGAAGATGAAGCTGATATCAAGGCCGGCAAATTGTCGGTCGGCTCGCCCATTGCCCGCGCCTTGATGGGTAAGGAAGAGGGTGACGTGGTAGCGGTTAAAACGCCTAGCGGTCTGGTTGAGTACGAGATTGTCGAAGTCGCACATATCTGATCGTCGCCGCGGCTTTGCCGCGGCCACGGTAATCTGGCAACTGACTCAGGTGTTCTGGGTCGGTGGCCTGTGGATGTTGCATTTCGGTCTGCTGCCGGCGTTGGGCAAGATAGGCCTGGCACCATTGCTGATCGAAGATATCGGCAGCCTGATGGCATCACTACTGGTGGCGTTTGCGGCGTTTTGCGCGGGCGTACAAAGTGTGGTGCTGGTTCAGGCGCAGGGCTTGTCCAGTATTTGGCGGGACGTGCGTGGTCAGCTACTGCTAATGGCGATGCTGGCGTGTGTGGCGTATTTCGCCGTGCGCGTGGGATTGCCTCAGGAACTGCGCTGGCAATTGTTCTGCTATCTGGTGCTGGGCTTGACCGGCTTGTTGCTGGTCATGCAGCCCGTGCCGGGCAGGGCGCGCCAGGCGCGCCACTGACCGGGGCGAACATCACTTGTAGCGATGGATGTTCGAAAGCTGCTTGTTTGGCTGTGGGTTGCGGCGGTAGATCAGCGCTTTTTTGCCGATGGTCTGTACCAGTTCGGCGCGACCGGCCTTGCACAGTGCAGCGATTGCGGCAGCACGTTCTTCACGATCTTCCGAGCGAATCTCTACCTTGATCAACTCGTGATCAGCCAGAGCGCGTTCGAGTTCGGCGATAACGCCCTCAGTCAGCCCATTGCCTGCCACAATCAGAACTGGTTTCAGATCGTGGCCAATGGATTTGTACTGTTTCTTCTGCTCGTTATTGAGCGGCATAATCTGACCCTTGTGTCTGATTCTGTAAAAATGGCGGCCATTTTACCCGAGGGCCCGTGGATCCGCCCAGTTAATCACGACCCTAATCATCGAGGTGCCCAGTGGCGCGTTCCAAGACAAGCCTTGGCTGGCTAAAAGAACACTTCAACGATCCTTACGTCAAAAAGGCGCAAAAGGACGGATATCGCTCGCGTGCGAGCTATAAATTGCTGGAAATTCAGGAAAAGTACCGGATTATCCGCCCAGGTATGAGCGTAGTCGACTTGGGTGCAGCCCCAGGTGGCTGGTCTCAGGTCACCAGTCGTCTGATTGGTGGTCAGGGCCGGTTGATTGCATCGGACATCCTGGAAATGGACAGCATTCCGGATGTGACCTTTGTTCAGGGTGACTTCACGCAGGATGAAGTGCTGGCTCAGATTCTCGAGGCGGTAGGTAATTCACATGTGGACCTTGTGATTTCCGATATGGCCCCCAATATGAGTGGTACGCCTGCTGTGGATATTCCCAAGGCCATGTTTCTCTGCGAACTGGCCCTTGATCTGGCGACCCGGGTACTCAAGCCGGGTGGCGATTTTCTGATCAAGATCTTCCAGGGCGAAGGTTTCGACGTTTATCTGAAGGACGCTCGTCAGAAATTCGACAAGGTCCAGATGCTTAAACCTGATTCATCGCGTGATCGCTCCCGTGAGCAGTACTTGCTGGCGCGGGGCTATAAAGGCGAGTAAGGCTTCAGGCCGGTGGCTTTCAGGGTATTCGATAGTTTTTTCCAATCGGATGTCATGCCTGACCTGGACGAACATCGTGTAGTCTAGGTTTCACAAAGGGTTACAGACGGCGCCTGCAGATGTGTAGGTTATGTAGTAAGTTAAGCCGGTGAATATCATGCGAGGCACGGCTGCGCCGTCAGCCGGCTTCAGAGGGTAGCTAATTGAACGATATGGCAAAGAACTTGATCCTGTGGTTGATCATCGCAGCCGTCCTGGTGACGGTGATGAACAACTTCTCCAGCCCGAATGAGCCGCAGACCCTCAACTATTCCGACTTCATTCAGCAGGTCAAGGATGGCAAGGTCGAGCGCGTTGCGGTCGATGGCTATGTCATCACCGGCAAGCGAACCGATGGCGACAGCTTCAAGACCATCCGTCCGGCAATTCAGGACAATGGCCTGATCGGTGACCTGGTCGACAATCACGTTGTGGTCGAAGGCAAGCAGCCTGAGCAGCAGTCCATCTGGACGCAACTGCTGGTGGCAAGCTTCCCGATCCTGGTGATCATTGCTGTATTCATGTTTTTCATGCGCCAGATGCAAGGTGGTGCAGGTGGCAAGGGCGGGCCGATGAGTTTCGGCAAGAGCAAGGCGCGCCTGTTGTCGGAAGATCAGGTCAAGACCACCCTGGCCGATGTCGCAGGTTGCGATGAAGCCAAGGAAGAAGTCGGTGAGCTGGTCGAGTTCCTGCGCGATCCGGGCAAGTTCCAGCGCCTGGGTGGCCGTATTCCCCGTGGCGTGTTGATGGTCGGTCCTCCGGGTACCGGTAAAACCTTGCTGGCCAAGGCAATTGCCGGCGAAGCCAAGGTGCCGTTCTTCACCATCTCCGGTTCGGACTTCGTCGAAATGTTCGTTGGTGTGGGTGCCAGCCGTGTTCGCGACATGTTCGAACAGGCCAAGAAACACGCCCCTTGCATTATCTTCATCGACGAGATCGATGCTGTTGGTCGTCACCGTGGCGCCGGCATGGGTGGTGGTCACGATGAGCGCGAGCAGACGCTCAACCAGTTGCTGGTTGAGATGGACGGCTTCGAAATGAACGACGGTATTATCGTCATCGCTGCCACCAACCGTCCTGACGTACTCGACCCGGCACTGCTGCGTCCTGGTCGTTTTGACCGCCAGGTTGTGGTCGGACTGCCGGATATCCGCGGTCGTGAGCAAATCCTCAAAGTACATATGCGCAAAGTGCCGGTCGGCGAGAACGTCAATCCAGCTGTGATTGCGCGTGGTACGCCTGGCTTCTCCGGCGCCGACCTGGCCAACCTGGTCAACGAGGCGTCGCTGTTCGCTGCGCGTGGTGGCAAGCGCGTCGTCGAAATGAAAGAGTTCGAACTGGCCAAAGACAAGATCATGATGGGCGCTGAGCGCAAGACCATGGTCATGTCCGAGAAAGAGAAGCGTAATACCGCCTATCACGAAGCAGGTCATGCCATTGTCGGTCGTGTCGTGCCTGAGCATGATCCGGTCTACAAGGTGTCGATCATTCCTCGTGGCCGTGCCTTGGGCGTTACCATGTTCCTGCCTGAGGAAGACCGTTACAGCTTGTCCAAGCGCGCGTTGATCAGTCAGATCTGCTCGTTGTATGGCGGCCGTATCGCCGAGGAAATGACACTTGGTTTCGACGGTGTAACCACCGGTGCCTCCAACGACATCATGCGCGCCAGCCAGATAGCGCGGAACATGGTCACCAAATGGGGCCTTTCCGAGAAACTGGGTCCGCTGATGTACGCCGAGGAAGAAGGCGAGGTGTTTCTGGGTCGCAGTGCCGGCTCCCAGCACGCCAGCGTTTCCGGCGAAACGGCCAAGCTGATTGACTCCGAGGTGCGCAGCATCATCGATCAGTGCTACGCCACCGCCAAGCAGATCCTCACCGATAACCGTGACAAGCTCGACGCCATGGCGGACGCCTTGATGAAGTACGAAACCATCGATGCCGAACAGATCGACGACATCATGGCCGGTCGTACCCCGCGTGAGCCGCGAGATTGGGAAGGTGGGTCAGGCACTTCGGGCACCCCTGCGCAACAGGGTGATCGTCCGGAATCGCCGATCGGCGGCCCAGCGGCACAAATCTAAGGGCTCTTATGACCTCACAGCAGTACCCAACCCGGTTGCCTTGCGGCAACCGGGTTCTTGATTTGTCCCGTACCCATGTCATGGGTATTCTCAATATCACGCCTGATTCCTTTTCCGACGGTGGCCGCTTCAACCAGCGGGATGCAGCCTTGCGCCATGCTCAAGCAATGGTCGCTGCCGGTGCCACCCTGATCGATATCGGTGGCGAATCCACTCGACCTGGCGCCCGTGCGGTTTCTGCGCTTGAAGAGCTCGAGCGGGTCGCGCCCATGGTCGAAGCGATCAATCGCGAGTTGGATGTCATTATCTCGGTCGATACCTCGA
This sequence comes from Pseudomonas auratipiscis, assembly GCF_036324085.1. Taxonomy (NCBI): domain Bacteria; kingdom Pseudomonadati; phylum Pseudomonadota; class Gammaproteobacteria; order Pseudomonadales; family Pseudomonadaceae; genus Pseudomonas; species Pseudomonas auratipiscis. The sequence continues at coordinate 48,977 of NZ_JAZDCU010000018.1, read as the reverse complement.
CGCCCGCGGTCATTCGCGAGTCGGCCAGACTCGGTGCCGGATTGATCAATGACGTGCGCTCACTCAGTCGCGATGGTGCCCTCGATGCGGCTGCGGCAACCGGCTTGCCGGTTTGCCTCATGCACATGCGGGGCGAACCCGGCGATATGCAGGACAATCCGCATTACCAGGATGTCACCGCTGAAGTAGCGAGCTATCTTGAACAAAGGATGGCGGCCTGCGCGGCGGTGGGTATCGAGGCCGACAAGATCATCCTCGATCCCGGCTTTGGCTTTGCCAAGACGCTTGCGCACAACCTCAGCCTGTTCAAGCACATGGAAGCCCTCTATCGCCTGGGGCGGCCATTGCTGGTTGGTGTATCGCGCAAGAGTATGATCGGGCAGACCCTCGATCGTCCGGTCGAACAGCGGCTTTACGGCAGCCTTGCTCTGGCTGCGCTGGCGATGACCAAGGGTGCAAGCATCCTGCGTGTTCATGATGTCGCCGAAACCGCAGATGTAGTGCGAATGATTGCAGCGGTGCAAACCGCAGAATAAGTGTGATGGAGCATCTATGAGCAAAAAATACTTTGGGACCGACGGTATTCGTGGTCGCGTTGGTGAGTACCCGATCACCCCGGATTTCATGCTCAAGCTCGGTTGGGCGGCAGGCATGGCCTTTCGCAAGCAGGGTGCTTGCCGGGTGCTGGTTGGCAAGGACACGCGTATTTCCGGCTACATGTTTGAATCTGCCCTGGAAGCCGGTTTGTCTGCCGCCGGTGCAGACGTCATGCTCCTCGGGCCGATGCCAACGCCGGCTATTGCCTACCTGACCCGCACATTCCATGCTGAAGCAGGCATCGTTATCAGTGCCTCGCACAATCCTCATGACGATAACGGCATCAAATTTTTCTCCGGGCAGGGTACCAAGCTGCCGGACGATATCGAGCTGATGATCGAAGAGTTGCTCGATCAGCCGATGACCGTGGTCGAGTCGAGCAAGCTGGGCAAGGTTTCACGAATCAACGACGCTGCCGGGCGCTATATCGAATTCTGCAAGAGCAGCGTGCCGACCAGCACCGATTTCGCCGGACTCAAGCTGGTTGTCGACTGTGCTCATGGCGCTACCTACAAGGTTGCCCCAAGCGTGTTTCGTGAGCTTGGCGCCAATGTCACCGTGCTGTCGGCGCAGCCGGACGGCCTGAACATCAATGAGAACTGTGGATCGACCCATATCGAGTCGCTGCAGGCGGCTGTGTTGGTGGGGCATGCAGACCTGGGCATTGCCTTCGACGGTGATGGTGACCGGGTACTGATGGTCGATCACACCGGGGCCATTGTCGACGGCGACGAGCTGTTGTACATCATTGCTCGCGATCTGCATGAGCGCGACAAGCTCAAAGGCGGGGTGGTTGGCACCCTGATGAGTAACCTGGGTCTGGAGCTTGCGCTCAAGGATCTGGATATTCCGTTCGTGCGTGCCAAGGTTGGCGACCGTTACGTGATGGCCGAGCTGCTGGAGCGTGAATGGGTTCTCGGCGGCGAAAACTCGGGGCACGTCGTATGTTTCAGTCACACCACTACAGGTGATGCGATCATTGCAGCGTTGCAGGTGTTGATGGCCCTCAGGCGCCGCGGAGAGACCCTCGCACAGGCCCGCCAGTCGCTGCGCAAATGCCCGCAGGTGTTGATCAATGTGCGCTTTGGCGCAAGCAAGGTCGACCCACTGGAGCACCCTGCCGTGAAAGAAGCCAGTGCCCGGGTAACCGAGGAAATGGGTGGGCGTGGGCGCGTGTTGTTGCGCAAGTCCGGTACAGAGCCATTGGTGCGTGTCATGGTCGAAGGCGACGATGAAAACCAGGTTCGCGCGCACGCTGAAGCCCTGGCAAAACTGGTAAGTGAAGTTTGCGTTTGAAATACGCTTGCCAGCAGTGATCGGGTTGGGTAACATCTGCGCCCACTTTGACCGACGAGGTACAGCATGCGTCGCCGTATGGTAGCTGGTAACTGGAAGATGCACGGTACCCGCGCCAGCGTCGCTGAGCTGATCAAGGGCTTGAGTAATATGGCCCTGCCGAGCGGTGTTGAGGTCGCGGTGTTTCCTCCCTCGCTGTACATCAGCCAAGTGGTTGATGGGTTGCAGGGTAAGTCGATAACCGTTGGCGCTCAGAATTCTGCGGTACAGCCTGAGCAAGGCGCGTTGACTGGTGAAATTGCACCGAGTCAGTTAGCTGAAGCAGGTTGCGAGCTGGTATTGATTGGGCACTCGGAGCGCCGCCAGATCATTGGCGAGAACGACGAAGTTCTCAATCGCAAGTTCGCTGCAGCACAGGCTTGTGGTTTAAGGCCAGTGCTCTGTGTAGGGGAAACCCTCGAAGAGCGCGAAGCGGGAAGAACGCTTGAGATTGTAGGGCGTCAGCTGGGTAGCATCATCGAGCAGTTCGGTGTTGCAGCCTTCGCCAAAGCGGTGATTGCCTATGAGCCTGTATGGGCCATTGGTACAGGGCTGACAGCCACGCCACAGCAAGCGCAGGATGTGCACGCAGCCATCCGCGCCCAACTGGCGGCAGAGAATCCTGAAGTAGCACAGAATGTGCAGCTTCTATACGGCGGCAGCGTGAAGGCGGCCAATGCGGCTGAGCTGTTCGGCATGCCGGATATCGATGGGGGGCTCATAGGTGGAGCTTCCCTGAACGCAGACGAATTCGGTGCAATTTGTCGCGCCGCAGGAAACTGAAAAATGCTGGAAACAGTCGTAGTAGTTTTTCATCTGTTGGGCGCACTGGGTTTGGTAGTGCTGGTGTTGTTGCAACAGGGTAAAGGTGCGGAAGCGGGTGCATCTTTCGGCGCAGGTGCTTCAAATACTGTGTTCGGAAGCCAAGGTTCTGCTACCTTTCTTAGTAAGTTTACTGCTATACTAGCTGCCTCTTTCTTCTTAACTGCTCTTGGGTTAGGATACTTTGCTAAAGAGAAAGCTCATGAGCTGACTCAAGTAGGGTTGCCAGATCCAGCGGTACTGGAAGTGAAGCAGCAAAAACCGGCAACAGATGATGTACCGGTGCTCCAAGAGCAAAAGGGCGCAGCCACTAACACTGGCGATGTTCCTCCCGCTCAAGAGCAGAAGTAACGGGTTTCAAAGTAGTATTGCCGAGGTGGTGGAATTGGTAGACACGCAACCTTGAGGTGGTTGTGCCCATAGGGTGTAGGGGTTCGAGTCCCCTTCTCGGTACCAATTGAAACAAGATAGCCCGCTACAGCGGGCTTTCTTGTAGGTGGAGGTTAGATTGACCCTGATAGGGTTCGGTCGTATACTTTCGCCCCAGCTTTGTCGCGGGGTGGAGCAGTCTGGTAGCTCGTCGGGCTCATAACCCGAAGGTCGTTGGTTCAAATCCAGCCCCCGCAACCAGTATCAGCGGAGCCCCTATTTCAGGGGCTTTTTCTTGGCTGAACAGTCATAGCGCCGGTATTCAACGGCGTTTCAGGGATGGGCGCTTTGCCCATTTTTTATTTGCATAGCATGCACGAGGGGGTTCAGGTGTCGAGCAAGCTAGAACAGTTGCAGGCCTTGTTGGCCCCGGTGGTCGAGGCTCTTGGCTATCAATGCTGGGGGATCGAATTCATCTCTCAAGGCAAACATTCGGTACTGCGTATTTATATCGATAAAGAGGATGGAATCCTGGTTGATGACTGCGCGATTGTCAGTCGTCAAATCAGCGGTGTCCTTGATGTCGAAGATCCGATCAGTTCCGAATATACCCTTGAAGTGTCCTCTCCTGGCATGGAACGCCCACTGTTCACTTTGGAACAGTACGCTTCGCATGCCGGCGAACAAGTTAAGATCAAGCTGCGTACGCCCTTTGAAGGTCGTCGTAACTTTCAGGGCCTTCTCCGTGGCGTGGAGGAGCAGGATGTGGTCGTTCAAGTTGATGATCAAGAATTCCTGTTGCCGATCGATTCGATCGACAAGGCCAACATTATTCCCAGTTTTGACTGAGACGTGCCGGATCCCGCGGACCGCGCGGATCCAATGGCTTGCGAAAGGCGAGGCGTACGATGAGCAAAGAAGTACTGCTGGTTGTTGAGTCGGTATCCAACGAAAAAGGCGTACCGGCCGGCGTAATTTTTGAAGCGCTGGAAGTGGCTCTGGCCACTGCAACCAAAAAGCGTTTTGACGACGAAGTAGACCTGCGTGTGGAAATCAACCGCCACACCGGTAGCTACGAAACCTTCCGTCGTTGGACGGTCGTCGAAGAGGCGGATCTGGATGATCCAGCAATCGAAGTCTGGCCGGCGAAGATCAAGGATTCTCATCCTGAAGCTAAAGTCGGCGACGTAATCGAAGAGAAGATCGAATCGATCGAGTTCGGTCGCATTGCCGCCCAGACCGCCAAGCAAGTCATCGTCCAGAAGGTCCGTGAAGCCGAGCGTGCGCAAGTGGTAGATGCCTACCGCGAGCGTCTGGGCGAGATCATCTCTGGCACGGTCAAGAAGGTTACTCGAGACAACGTCATCGTTGACCTGGGCAACAACGCCGAAGCGCTGTTGGCCCGTGAAGACATCATCTCTCGCGAGACTTTCCGTGTAGGTGTGCGTCTGCGCGCCCTGCTCAAGGAAATTCGCACCGAGAACCGTGGCCCACAGCTGATCCTGTCGCGTACTGCGCCACAGATGCTGATCGAGCTTTTCCGCATCGAAGTGCCGGAAATTGCCGAGGGCCTGATCGAAGTTATGGCCGCGTCCCGTGATCCCGGTTCGCGCGCCAAAATCGCCGTACGCTCCAAGGACAAACGCATTGACCCACAAGGTGCCTGTATCGGCATGCGTGGTTCGCGTGTCCAGGCAGTGTCCGGTGAACTGGGCGGCGAACGTGTGGATATCGTCCTGTGGGATGATAACCCTGCGCAGTTCGTCATCAACGCAATGTCGCCGGCTGAAGTCGCGGCGATCATCGTCGATGAAGATGCCCACGCCATGGACATCGCAGTGGGCGCCGATAACCTGGCCCAGGCGATCGGTCGTGGCGGCCAGAACGTGCGTCTTGCCAGCCAGTTGACCGGCTGGACCCTGAACGTGATGACCGAGTCGGACATCCAGGCCAAGCAGCAAGCTGAAACCGGTGACATCCTGCGCAACTTCATCGACGAGCTGGAAGTCGACGAAGAGCTGGCCCAGGTGCTGGTCGATGAAGGCTTCACCAGCCTGGAAGAGATTGCCTACGTACCGTTGGAAGAAATGCTCAACATCGACGGCTTTGACGAAGAAATCGTCAACGAGCTTCGTGCTCGCGCCAAGGATCGCTTGTTGACCAAAGCCATCGCTACTGAGGAAAAGCTGGCAGACGCCCATCCGGCCGAAGACCTGCTCTCGCTTGAGGGTATGGACAAGGATTTGGCGATGGAACTGGCGGTGCGCGGCGTAGTTACCCGCGAAGACCTGGCCGAGCAGTCGATTGACGACCTGCTCGACATCGACGGCATCGACGAAGAGCGTGCCGGCAAGTTGATCATGGCCGCCCGAGCCCATTGGTTCGAGTAATTAGGCGCGGCCTGAGGAGAGAAGTGCATGACGCAAGTCACGGTGAAAGAATTGGCCCAAGAGGTCGCTGCACCGGTAGAGCGCCTGCTGCAGCAGATGCGTGAGGCAGGTCTGCCGCACACCGACGCCGGTCAGGTAGTGACCGATAATGAGAAGCAGGCTCTGCTGGCTCATTTGAAGAGCAGCCACAAGGCGAAGGTGGAAGAGCCGCGCAAGATTACCTTGCAGCGCAAGACCACCAGCACCCTGCGTGTTGCCGGTAGCAAGAGCATCAGCGTAGAAGTACGCAAGAAGAAAGTATTCGTTCAGCGCAGCCCGGAAGAAATTCAGGCCGAGCAGAAGCGTGAGCTCGAAGAGCGCCGCGCAGCGGAGAATGCCGCTCGCGAGAAAACCGAGTCCGAAGCACGTCAGCGTGCAGCGGAAGAAGCTCGTCGCCAGCCAGCCGCCGCTGCACCTGCCCCGGCAGTTGCTGCTCCGGTTGCCCCGGCACCTGCTCCGGTCGTCGCGCCTGCAGACGCCGCACCGGCACCGGTTGCCGAGCGCAAGAAAGACGACGTGCGTCGCAACGACAAGTCGCGTGACGATGATCGTCGTGGCGGTGAGCGCCGTAACGAAGCGCCACGCGTTTCGGTAAAGGTCAAGGAAAAGGAAAAGGCGCCAACTCCGCGCGCTGCTCCGCGTACCACCGACGAAGAAAGCGATGGTTTCCGTCGTGGTGGTCGTGGCAAGGGCAAGCCGAAGAAGCGTAATGCTCACGGCTTCCAGAGCCCGACCGGCCCGGTTATCCGCGACGTACAGATCGGCGAGACCATCACGGTTTCCGATCTGGCCAACCAGATGTCCGTCAAGGGTGCTGAAGTCGTCAAGTTCATGTTCAAGCTGGGTACCCCAGTGACCATCAACCAGGTGCTCGATCGCGAGACAGCTCAACTGGTTGCTGAAGAACTGGGCCACAAAGTTACCCTGGTCAGCGATACCGCCCTGGAAGACTCCCTGGCCGAATCGTTGAAGTTCGAAGGTGAGACTTCTGCCCGTGCACCTGTTGTGACCGTAATGGGTCACGTTGACCACGGTAAGACCTCGCTGCTCGACTACATCCGTCGTGCCAAGGTTGCTGCTGGCGAGGCTGGTGGTATTACTCAGCACATCGGCGCCTACCACGTAGAAACCGATCGCGGTATGGTCACTTTCCTCGACACCCCAGGTCACGCCGCGTTTACCGCCATGCGTGCCCGTGGTGCCAAGGCCACCGACATCGTGATCCTCGTGGTCGCGGCAGACGATGGTGTGATGCCGCAAACCCGTGAAGCTGTCCAGCACGCCAAGGCCGCTGGTGTTCCACTGGTTGTCGCGGTGAACAAGATTGACAAGCCGGGCGCCGATCTCGATCGCATCCGTAACGAACTGGCCGTTGAAGGCGTTACCTCCGAGGACTGGGGTGGAGACACTCCGTTCGTCAAGGTATCGGCGAAGATGGGTACCGGTGTCGACGAACTGCTCGAAGCCGTTCTGCTGCAAGCAGAGATCCTCGAGCTCAAGGCTACGCCGTCGGCTCCAGGTCGTGGTGTAGTCGTCGAGTCGCGTCTGGACAAGGGTCGTGGTCCGGTTGCTACCGTTCTGGTTCAGGACGGTACTCTGCGCCAGGGCGACATGGTCCTGTGTGGTTCGAACTACGGCCGTGTACGTGCCATGCTCGACGAAAACGGCAAGCCTGTTAAGGAAGCCGGTCCGGCTATCCCGGTCGAGATCCTCGGTCTGGACGGCACTCCGGATGCCGGTGACGAGCTGTCGGTAGTGGCTGACGAGAAGAAAGCCCGTGAAGTTGCCCTGTTCCGTCAAGGCAAGTTCCGCGAAGTCAAACTGGCTCGCGCCCATGCTGGCAAACTCGAGAACATCTTCGAGAACATGGGCCAGGAAGAGAAGAAAACCCTCAACATCGTTCTCAAGTCCGATGTACGTGGTTCTCTCGAAGCCCTGCAAGGTTCCCTGAGCGGCCTTGGCAACGACGAAGTACAGGTTCGCGTGATTGGTGGCGGTGTCGGTGGTATCACCGAGAGCGACGCCAACCTGGCCCTGGCTTCCAATGCGGTACTGTTCGGCTTCAACGTTCGTGCCGATGCTGGCGCACGTAAGATCGTCGAGCAGGAAGGTCTGGATATGCGTTACTACAACGTTATCTACGACATCATTGAAGACGTCAAGAAAGCCTTGACCGGTATGCTCGGCAGCGATGTTCGCGAGAACATCCTCGGTATCGCCGAAGTGCGTGACGTGTTCCGTTCGCCTAAGTTCGGCGCCATCGCAGGCTGCATGGTCGTGGAGGGTGTGGTTTACCGCAACCGTCCGATCCGTGTATTGCGCGAAGACGTTGTTATCTTCGAAGGCGAGCTGGAATCGCTGCGTCGCTTCAAGGACGATGCGTCCGAAGTGCGTGCCGGCATGGAATGCGGTATCGGCGTGAAGAGCTACAACGACGTCAAAGTCGGCGACAAGATCGAAGTCTTCGAAAAAGTCCAAGTCGCTCGTACGCTTTAAGCATCGAGTATGGGAAGCGCGAAACGCCCGTCGCAAGGCGCTCGTTAGCGGTTCTGAACGCAACGCCCGGTCAGGCTCAAGCCTGACCGGGCGTTTGCCGCTTTAGTTACAGGTAGCAAAAATGGCCAAAGAATATAGCCGTACCCAACGCATTGGCGATCAGATGCAGCGCGAGCTGGCTCAACTGATTCGTCGCGAAGTCAAAGACCCACGCGTCGGCCTGGTGACAATCACCGCCGTCGATGTCAGCCGCGATGTCGGTCACGCCAAGGTGTATATCACCGTGATGGGCGAGGACAGCGCTGAAGACATCAAGCAAAGCGTTAAAGTGCTCAATTCAGCTGCAGGTTTCCTGCGTATGCAACTGGGCAAGGAAATGAAGCTGCGCAGCGTGCCGCAACTGCATTTCCACTACGACGAGAGCGTTACGCGTGGCGCCCATCTGTCGGCGCTGATCGAGCGTGCTGTTGCCGAAGACAGCCAGCACCAGGCCGCTGAAACCCCGGACACCAAGGAGTAAGCGGTGGCCCAGGTCAAACGTATTCGTCGTAACGTCAGCGGCATCATCCTGCTCGACAAGCCTTTGGGGTTCACCTCCAATGCCGCGCTGCAGAAGGTTCGCTGGTTGCTCAATGCCGAAAAGGCCGGGCACACCGGTAGCCTTGACCCGTTAGCCAGTGGCGTTTTGCCGCTGTGCTTCGGCGAGGCCACCAAGTTTTCCCAGTACCTGCTCGACTCCGACAAGGGGTACGAAACGGTTATGCAACTGGGCCAGACCACCACTACCGGCGATGCCGAAGGCGAAGTCCTGAAGACGCGCGACGTGACCGTCGGTCGCACCGATGTCGAAGCGGTTTTGCCACAATTTCGTGGTGAAATCAGTCAGATACCGCCGATGTACTCCGCCCTCAAACGCGATGGCCAGCCGCTGTACAAGCTCGCTCGTGCAGGGGAAGTAGTGGAGCGCGAGGCGCGTTCTGTTACTATTAAGCGCTTGGAGTTGCTCGAGTGCGAAGGCACCCGGGTACGCCTCTCGGTTGGTTGCAGCAAAGGCACCTACATCCGCACGCTGGTCGAGGATATCGGCGAGCAGTTGGGGTGTGGCGCCTACGTCGCCGAACTGCGTCGCACTCACGCCGGGCCTTTTGAATTGGCCCAGACCGTGACCCTCGAAGAACTTGAAGCGGTTCACGCTGAAGGTGGCAACGAAGCAGTCGATCGCTTCTTGATGCCCTCCGACAGTGGTCTGCAAGACTGGCCTTTGCTGCAGTTCTCCGAGCATAGTGCTTTCTACTGGTTGCATGGCCAACCGGTCAGGGCGCCCGAAGCGCCGAAGTTCGGCATGGTTCGGGTGCAAGATCACAACGGTCGCTTCATTGGTATCGGTGAAGTGAGCGAAGACGGGCGCATTGCGCCACGTCGTTTGATTCGGTCGGAATGATCGAAACCTTCAGTTTCAGGCTTCGGCCTGAAACTGGCGGTAAAAGAGGATGGCTGTTAATAGGCATGGTCATGCCTCACTTTATGAATACAGGGATTTGTCCCTGGCCTATTGGAAACCGTTTGTTCGGTTTCCCTTGATTTGGAGAAGCCAGATGGCACTCAGCGTTGAAGAAAAAGCAAAGATCGTTGGCGATTACCAGCAAGCTGCCGGTGACACCGGTTCGCCAGAAGTGCAAGTTGCACTGCTGACCGCCAACATCAACAAGCTGCAAGGCCACTTCAAGGCCAACGGCAAAGACCACCACTCCCGTCGTGGTCTGATCCGTATGGTTAACCAGCGTCGTAAGCTGCTGGACTACCTGAAGGGCAAAGACGCCACTCGTTACAGCGCCCTGATCGGTCGCCTGGGTCTGCGTCGCTAATAGCGGCCTGGCCAGTGGTGTGCGCGGCGTGCTGCATTCATCGCTTCCAATGCCTGGCATCGGGAGTGATGAGTACGCCGCGCGTATCTATGAGGTTGGTTGTCTGCCTCGCCTAAGCGGTTTACCGCAAGGGCAGGGCAGGCTTCCAGCCTCTAGTTTTATCTGGACTGCCAACAGGGCCGATTCCCTGTTCTGCCCAAGAATTCGCAAGAACCAGTTCCCCCAGAGCCACTGAAGAAGGTAGGAAACCGTGAACCCGGTAATCAAGAAATTTCAGTTCGGTCAGTCGACCGTAACCCTCGAGACGGGCCGTATTGCTCGTCAAGCGTCCGGCGCCGTATTGGTCACCGTCGATAACGATGTCACCGTGCTGGTGACCGTGGTCGGTGCCAAACAGGCTGACCCAGGCAAAGGCTTCTTCCCCCTGTCCGTTCACTATCAGGAAAAGACCTACGCCGCCGGCAAGATCCCTGGTGGTTTCTTCAAGCGTGAAGGCCGTCCTTCCGAGAAAGAAACCCTGACCTCGCGTCTGATCGACCGTCCGATCCGTCCGCTGTTCCCAGAAGGTTTCATGAACGAAGTGCAGGTTGTCTGCACCGTCGTTTCCACCAGCAAGAAGACCGATCCGGACATCGCTGCGATGATCGGTACCTCGGCTGCCCTGGCAATCTCCGGCATTCCGTTCGAAGGTCCGATTGGCGCTGCGCGCGTTGCTTTCCACGAAAGCACCGGCTACCTGCTGAACCCGACTTACGAGCAGCTGGCTGCTTCTAGCCTGGATATGGTCGTCGCCGGTACTTCCGACGCCGTACTGATGGTTGAATCGGAAGCCAAAGAGCTGACCGAAGACCAGATGCTGGGTGCCGTACTGTTCGCCCACGATGAATTCCAGGCTGTTATCCAGGCTGTGAAAGAACTGGCTGCCGAAGCTGCCAAGCCTACCTGGGACTGGACTGCCAAAGCCGAGAACACCCCACTGCTGAGCGCCATCCGTGGCGAGTTCGGTGCTGCGGTTTCCGACGCCTACACCATCACTGTCAAGGCCGACCGTTACGCTCGCCTGGGCGAGCTGCGCGATCAGGCGATCGCCAAGTTCTCCGGCGAAGAAGGTCAGCCAGCGGCTTCCGAAGTCAAAGAAATCTTCGGTGAAATCGAATACCGCACCGTTCGCGAAAACATCGTTAACGGCAAGCCACGTATCGACGGCCGCGACACCAAGACCGTACGTCCGCTGAACATCGAAGTTGGTGTTCTGCCAAAAACTCACGGTTCGGCTCTGTTCACCCGTGGCGAAACCCAGGCACTGGTCGTTGCGACCCTGGGTACTGCCCGTGATGCCCAGTTGCTGGACACTCTCGAAGGCGAGAAAAAAGACCCCTTCATGCTGCACTACAACTTCCCACCGTTCTCGGTAGGCGAGTGTGGTCGCATGGGTGGTGCAGGTCGCCGTGAAATCGGTCACGGTCGTCTGGCTCGCCGTTCGGTTCAGGCTATGTTGCCTGCCGCCGACGTGTTCCCGTACACCATCCGCGTGGTTTCGGAAATCACCGAGTCCAACGGCTCCAGCTCCATGGCGTCGGTTTGCGGTGCTTCCCTGGCGCTGATGGATGCCGGTGTACCGATGAAGGCACCTGTTGCCGGTATCGCCATGGGCCTGGTTAAAGAAGGCGAGAAATTCGCTATTTTGACCGACATCCTCGGTGACGAAGACCACCTGGGCGACATGGACTTCAAGGTTGCTGGTACCGCTAAAGGCGTTACCGCACTGCAGATGGACATCAAGATCAACGGTATCACCGAAGAGATCATGGAAATCGCCCTGGGCCAGGCCCTGGAAGCGCGCCTGAACATCCTCGGCCAGATGAACCAGATCATTGGTCAGTCCCGTAGCGAACTGTCGGAAAACGCGCCGACCATGATCGCCATGAAGATCGACACCGACAAGATCCGTGACGTCATCGGTAAGGGCGGCGCGACCATTCGTGCAATCTGCGAAGAGACCAAGGCTTCGATCGATATCGAAGACGACGGCTCGATCAAAATCTTCGGCGAAACCAAGGAAGCGGCTGAAGCTGCCCGTCAGCGCGTTCTGGGCATTACCGCTGAGGCCGAGATCGGTAAGATCTACGTCGGTAAAGTAGAGCGCATCGTTGACTTCGGTGCCTTCGTTAACATCCTGCCGGGCAAGGACGGTCTGGTTCACATCTCTATGCTGAGCGATGCTCGTGTCGAGAAAGTGACCGATATCCTCAAAGAAGGCCAGGAAGTTGAAGTACTGGTACTGGACGTGGACAACCGCGGTCGTATCAAGCTGTCGATCAAAGACGTTGCTGCTGCCAAGGCATCCGGCGTTTAAGAACGTAGCTTGAGAAGAAGGACCCTTCGGGGTCCTTTTTTTATGCCCGGAAAATTACCTTGTGGACTTGCATCTTGCATGCAGGATTTTTCTCCGGCTTGCAAATTGCACGATTGAATGTTTTGCGTATTTTTCTAACCTGTTGTTTTTTAAAGAAAAAAACTAACCTAAAAACCTGGCACAGGCTCTGCAATGGTATTCGTACACCTGCTGCCAGGATTTACGGCGCAGATTTTTCGAAAAACAGGAGTGTCTCGTATGAAGAAGTTCGCTATTGCTGCCGCTACTGCCACCGCTCTGACGCTGACCATGGCCAACGCGGCGTTTGCCCAACAAACCGCCCAGGCTCCGATGACCCTTGCTGCCGGTGAAATGACCAAGGCAACTGAAGCGGGTTCTGACACCTGGATCACCACCAAGGTCAAAGCTGATCTGATGACTGAAAAAGGCGTACCAGGCACCGATATCAAGGTTGAGACCAACAAAGGCGTTGTCTCCCTCTCTTCGGACGTAGCTGTCACTGCTTCGCAGAAAGAAATGGCGGTAGCAATCGCCAAGAAAATCAAAGGTGTTCAAGCCGTTTCGGCTGACGGCCTGAAAGCCGAGTAAGGTTTTCCCGACTCGCTGAGCTTTAAAGGTTCATGCGAAAGACCAAAAGGACTTGGTCACTCAAAGCCCCGGCACTGATTGCCGGGGCTTCTTTTTGATCGCGGCGCAGGCCCGACCCTAGTGACTCACTCCGCATCCAGATGCAATGGCGTGATCACTCGGCCATCGGCTTCAGCTTGACCCAAGCTGGCATCGATGAAGTACACCCGGTCATCCTCAAGCTTGCCTTTATCGACCAGGTAGTCCTTGATGCTGCTGGCCCGGGCCTGGCCCAGTTGACGTAGCAGCAGCGCGCTTTCTCCCCAGGATTTGAGCACTGCGTCACGCAACTGGTTGCTGCGTTGCTCACGGTCCAATTGCTCCCACTCAGCCGGTGGCTGCTGTTTCATCCGGGTACGGTAGATGCCTTCGAGCATGGCCGGTTTATCGCTCTCAGGAACAGTCAGATCCGATGCCTGGGCGGGAACCTTGTCGCCACGACGCTGGAGAATCTTGTAGTAGGTGCTTTGATACTCCCGTTCCAGGCGCTGCTGGGCAATCAACGGCCCGTCACTGCTCTGGGCGCTGGTACCTTCGATCTCCAGGCGTAGGGCAGGGCGCTCCTTGAGTGCCGCTGCCAGCTTGTCCAGGGCGCTCTGTGCGTCGGGCGCCAAGTCGCTGGAGCCTGCGGCGAAGGCGACGTTACCGAGGTCCTGGGCATCACCGCCGCTGATCAGTCCACCAATGAATTTGAACGGCGCCTGGGCCGCACGCAGCACCAGGTTACGCAGGGTTTGCCAGACGATCGGCATCACACTGAATTGCGGGTCGTTCAAGTCGCCGGTAACTGGCAGCTCGATGGAAATCTTGCCATCGGTATCTTTGAGCAAGGCCACTGCCAGGCGAATAGGCAGGTCTACGGCATCCGGGCTGTCGACTTTTTCACCCAATTGCAGTTGTTCGACCACCACCTTGTTTTCGGCCTTGAGCTTGCCCTGAGTGATGATGTAGTGCAGATCGATGTTCAGGCGACCCTTACGGATACGGAACCCGGCGAACTTGCCGGAGTAGGGCGTCAGGGTAGTCAGTTCGACACGTTTGAAGCTGGTAGCGATATCCAGGCTTGCCATCGGGTCGAAGGGGTTCAATGCGCCTTTGATGGTCACAGGCGCGTAACGATCGACTTTACCCTTGATGTCGACCTTGGCCGGTTTGGGCTGACGATTGTCGATCGTGCCGATTTGCCCGTTCAACTGCTGGATAGCCGTCGCGAAGTTGGGGGTCAGGCTGAAGTCGGCAAAGTTCGCCGAGCCGTCGTTGATGTCGATGGCGCCGATGCGAATGCCTAGTGGCTTGTCGCTGCTGGCGGGGGCTTTGCTTTTTGCCGGGGCACTGCTTTGCGCGGTGGCTGGCTGTGGGATCAGCAGGTCATCGACGTTGGTGGTGCGATCTTCATTGATCATGAAGCGCGCGTAGGGTTGCTTCAAGCTGACTTTGCCAATGCTCAATGCATCACCATGACGATAGGACACGCCGTCCAGGTTCAGTTGCTGCCATTTGACGAAGTCGCGATTCTTGATCGTATCCAGCGTGTGTAACTGGTTGACCTGTGCTTTGCCATCGATGTTGAACGCCAGTGGCTCGGTGCTCTTGAGGTCAACATTGAGGTCGCTGCCGAGCATGCCGCTGCGCAGTTCGAGGCGAATGAACGGGCTGATATAGGCTTGGGCGATTCGTAGGTCGATGTCCTGGGTGCTGACCTTGAGTTTCGCGGTGACGGGTGCCAGGTTGACCTCGCCGGCGGCCTGCAATTTGCCTTGTTTGCCCACGCCGGTATCGAGCTTGAGATTGAAAGGCGACTGATTGAGGCTGTCGAAGTTCTGCAGATCCAGATTCAGCGGTCCGACATCCAGGGCTACCGGCTCTTTCTGGGAGCGGTCGGCCAGATGAACCTTATAGTTGCGCAGTTGCACATCCTTGAGCAGTACTTGCCAAGGCTTTGCCGGCTCGGCAGGGGGGGATTGCTGACCATCAGGTTCGGCGGCAGCGGGTTCGGCTTTCTCTTTTGCCGTGGGCTTGGCCGGTTGACTGGCGAACAGTTTTTGCCAATCCAGTTGGCCATCTGCCTCCAGGGCTGCCCAGGTTTCGAGCTGTTCGCTGCGGATCTTGCCGACCGTGACCACCTGTTTGGCGAGGTCGATCGACGTTTCGCTGACATCCAGGCGAGCCAGGCGCGCGAGTGGTCGACCGTCCGGAGCCTTGATGGCAAAAGGCGCAATGCTCACCGAGGTGTTGTCCAGCAACAGCTCGGTTTCTTTCGAGAGGTTCAGTTTGTAGTGGGTGTCGAGGCTTACCACGCCTTCTTCCAGCACCAACGGCACTGCATCGCGTACATACGGCCAGAAGGCTTTCATCTTGCCGTCGGTGACCTTGAGGGTACCTTCCGAGGCGATGGGTACCAAGCTCAGGGTGCCGCTCCAGTCGATACGACCACCTGCCGGCCCGATGGCGACCAGGGTCATGTCGCTGCTGTCGTCAGGCAGCGTGCTGAGGTTCTTGAGCTCCAGATTCATCGAGTCGTACAAGAACTCGATCGGTTCGCTGGGGCGCAGGTCCTGGAAGTGCAGGTAGCCTTCGTTGAGCTTTATGCTGCCAATGCGCAATGGGAACGGATCACTGGCCGGCTCTTCGGCCTTGGGCTCGCTGGGCGGCAGTTTGAACAGTTGTGTGAGATTCAGCGTGCCATCGCTGGCGAACAGCAGCTCGGTGCGGGGCTTGTCCAGCTCCACACCAGCAAGGTGCAGGGCGCCAGTCCACACGCTGTCGAGCTGCAGGTTGGCGTACAGGCGCTCGAAGCCGACCTGCTCCTTGCCCGGCTCGCCTATCTGCAGGCCCCAGAGTGTCAGCTCGAGGCTGAACGGGTTGAGCTCTATACGCTGCAGATGGGCAGGTACCGTAGCGTAGTTGGTCAACTGCTGGTTGGCGATGCGCAAGGCAACGCCTGGGAGAATCAGAAAGCCAAGCAGGCTGTACAGGGCCAAGGCGGCCAACATGGCGCCGATGGCGCGTTTCAATCCTTTGGGCATGTGCGGCGTCGTCTATCTGTAACGGAAGTGCTTGGAGTATGGCACGTAAAATCGGTTCCGAAGCTAGCTCGGAATAACCGCTTTTTTCTTTCAGAGCTGCAGAATCAAGGTCTTGAGGGGGGGCTGAGCGTCCTGCGAAGGAAAGTCACTGGCCGGTGTCAGCACCTGACAGTCGCGCACCGGTCGGCCTGCTTTTTCCGCGCAACGCAGTACTTGTTCGCGCCAATCGGGGAGGCTGACTTTGGCCAGGTTGTTACAACAGATCAGCACGCCATCTTCGGCAGTGCTAAGCAGTGCGGGCTTGAGCAGGCTTTGATAGTCACGCAACAGGTCGACAGTACCGAACGCGCTTTTGGCCCAGGCAGGCGGATCGAGAAACACCAGATCGAACTGGCGCTGTTCCAGGCGCGGGTAGGCTGGCAGCTTGTGCCCGCGGCGCTGGCTGATGGGCAAACCGGCGAACTGGCGAATGGCGGGAAAGTAGTCGGATTGGATGAAGCTCATCGGCGCTAACTGAGGGTTAAGCGCAGCATTTTCCTTTCCCACTGCCAGATTGCCCTCGGCAAAGTCCAGATTGCATACCTCGCTGGCACCCCCCGCTGCAGCACTAAGCCCTACACCACAGGTATAGGCAAAAAGGTTGAGCACGCGTTTTCCGGCGCTGTGTTGCTTTACCCAGCCGCGAGCGTTGCGCAGGTCGAGAAACAGCAGGGGATCCTGGCCGCCATGGCGGCCACGGACGCGATAGTTCAGGCCCCACTCGTGGCCGACATGATCCGCCAGGGCTGCTTCGCTGGCCTGGTATACCGGGTCACGGCGGTCGATGCGGCTGTTACCTTGGGAGCGGTCGTTGTAGACCAGCAAAAGCTCGAGCCCCAGTTGCGCTTCTATCGTGGCGTGAAGTTCGAGCAAGGCGCTGGTTTCCAGCGTCTGGTGGAAGCTCTGCACCAATAGTTGCGGGCCGTAACGGTCAATGGTCAGGCCGCTGGCGCCCTCCTGGCTGCCGTGAAACAGGCGATAGCAGTCGGTGCCTTGGGCATGCAGTTCAGCGATAAGGCCCTGGCGGGCGTCGAGGGCGGCGCGCAGCGCCTGATTCAAGAGGGACATGCACGTGGCCTTGGTTTGCGGACGTGCAGTTTATCAGCTCATGCCGTAGGCGGGGCCGTTGCGGCCCCGGCTACCTTCCAATTTCAGCGCTCGATTGCCAGTGCCACACCCTGGCCGCCACCGATGCACAGGGTAGCCAGCCCCTTGCTCGCATCACGCTTGATCATTTCGTGCAGCAGCGTCACCAGTACGCGGCACCCCGAGGCACCAATCGGGTGACCCAGCGCGATCGCGCCACCGTTGACGTTGACCTTGCTGGCATCCCAGCCCAATTCTTTGCCTACCGACAATGCCTGGGCAGCGAAGGCTTCGTTGGCTTCGATCAGGTCCAGGTCGCTTAGCGCCCAGCCGGCTTTTTCCAGGCAGCGACGGGTGGCGCTGACCGGGCCGATGCCCATGATTGCCGGGTCGACACCGGCATTGGCGTAGGCCTTGATTCGCGCCAGGATCGGCAGCCCCAGTTGCTGGGCCTTGGCAGCACTCATCAGCATCACGGCAGCGGCGCCATCGTTCAGGGACGAGGCGTTGCCGGCAGTGACGCTGCCGTCTTTCTTGAAAGCGGGCTTGAGCTTGCTCAGGGACTCGGCGGTGGTGCCGGCGCGCGGTTGTTCGTCAGTGGCAAAAGCAACCGGATCGCCCTTGCGTTGCGGAATCAGGATCGGGGTAATTTCGTCGACGAAGCGCTGCGCTTCTATGGCTGCGGCAGCCTTTTGCTGGGAGGCGGCAGCGAAAGCGTCCTGCTCTTCACGGCTGATGCCGTATTTTTCCACCAGATTCTCGGCGGTGATACCCATGTGGTAGTCATTGAAGGCATCCCATAGGCCGTCACTGATCATGCTGTCGATCAGGGTACTGTGGCCCATGCGCAGACCTGTGCGGGCGCCAGGCATTACGTAGTTGGCCAGGCTCATGTTTTCCTGGCCGCCGGCAATGATGACTTCAGCATCGCCACAGCGAATGGCCTGGGTGGCCAGGTGCAGGGCCTTGAGCCCGGAACCGCAGACTTTGTTCAGAGTCATGGCCGGCACGGCGTGGGGCAGGCCTGCCTTGATTGCGGCCTGACGTGCAGGGTTCTGCCCGGCGCCTGCAGTCAGTACCTGGCCGAGGATGACCTCATCGACCAGTTCGGCATCGATGCCTGTCTGGGTCAGCAATTGGCGGATCACAGCAGCGCCGAGATCTACTGCGGGAATGGCGGCCAGCGCGCCTTGGTAGCTACCGACAGCTGTACGGGTAGCGGCAACAATAACGACATCTTGCATGGCGCAGGTCCTCACTCTTATTCATTGTGGTGTCAGAACGGCACAGGCCTATCGGGCCCTGATCGACCGTCATGGTGGCATAGATGCGCGGCTTACGGCCATTGGCGAACCGGCTGCTCGCCTTCAGTCGATACCCATGCGTCGTCGTGCCCTGTGCGCAGAGCCATCGCGCATGGCCCAGCGCAGGACGGGGGCAGTGGTCTTTATCCCCAAACGAAGCACGCCGCGCTGCCACGCCGGTTGCTGGAGTTGCAGCAAGTCGCTGGCCCAATCAGGCAGCAGGTCGATGCCTGCATGCAGCATCAGACTTCCTACAGGCTTGGCCAGACGGCTGGGGGCCGGGGCATCGAGCAGCACTTGCACCACCTCGTGGCTACGCTCATCGCAGTGCAGGTGAGGGCGCATCGCTTGCAGGTAGTCGCTTACCTGTTGGCACGAGCGTGGTACGTCACGAGCGCCCAGGCGCTCTGCAATCAGGGCAATCTCGGCGTAATAGGCATCTTGCTCGGCAACTGGCAGGTGCGGGTTGCGGTAACGCAGGTGGGCGGCAAGAAAGCTGCTGACCTCCGCCACATGCACCCACGTCAGCAGGTCGGGATCACTAGCAGCGTAAGGGCGACCGTCAGCAGAGGTGCCGACTACCTGCAAATGAATGGTCCGGACCTTTTCGATCAGCCAGTTGGCATCGCGGCTGGAGCCGAAGGTGGTGCCAGAGATGAACTGGCTGGTACGGCGCAGGCGCCCCAGCAAGTCTTGGCGAAAGTTGGAATGATCCCAGACCCCGGCCAAGGCCAGGGGGTGTAGCAGCTGTAGAAGCAAGGCACTGATACCGCCGACCAGCATGCTGGGAAAATCGCCGTGTACACGCCAACTGATGCTTTGCGGGCCGAATAACCCTGGATCGCCCTTGGGGGTTTCCAGATCAAGCTGTCCCAGGGACAAGCCGGTCAGGCTCATCACCTGGGTTTCGATACGGCGGCGAATCATTTCCATAGCTACCTTGTGATACGGCAACCGGAAGGAATGCCGCTTACTGGTTTAGGCGTTTGTCGATCAGGCCCTGGACCACGCTGGGGTCGGCCAGCGTCGAAGTGTCACCGAGGTTTTCCAGCTCGTTACAGGCGATCTTGCGCAGGATCCGCCGCATGATTTTGCCTGAACGGGTTTTCGGCAAGGTTGGCGCCCATTGAATCAGGTCGGGTTTGGCAAAGCTGCCAATCTCCTTGCTGACCAGAGCCAGAAGCTCCTGCTTGAGCGTGTCGTCCGGATCAACGCCATTCATGGGGGTAACAAACGCATAAATACCCTGACCCTTGAGATCATGAGGGTACCCGACCACGGCGGCTTCTGCGATGGCGTCATGCAAGACCAGGGCGCTCTCGACTTCAGCGGTGCCGATCCGGTGTCCCGACACGTTGATCACATCATCGACACGGCCAGTTATCCACAGGTCGCCATCTTCGTCACGGCGAGCACCGTCCCCGGTGAAGTAGTAGCCGGGTAGCGGTTTGAAGTAGGTGTCGATCATCCGTTGGTGATCGCCATAGACGCTGCGGATCTGCCCAGGCCAACTGGCCTTGATCGCCAGCAGGCCACTGCCGGGTCCGTCGATCAGTTTGCCCTTGTCGTCGAGCAACACCGGTTGCACACCGAACATCGGCTGGGTAGCACAGCCGGGCTTGACGTGTCGGGTGCCAACCAATGGAGTAATCATGATGCCGCCCGTTTCGGTCTGCCACCAGGTGTCGACTACCGGACACCGTTGCTCGCCCACGGCATTGAAATACCACATCCAGGCTTCCGGGTTGATGGGCTCGCCGACACTGCCAAGCAGACGCAGGCTTTTGCGTGAAGTGGATTTGAGCGGTGCTTCGCCTTCGCGCATCAGGGCGCGCAGGGCGGTGGGGGCGGTATAGAAGATGTTCACGTTGTGTTTATCAACTACTTGCCAGAAGCGCGAGGCATCGGGGTAGTTGGGCACGCCCTCGAACATCAAGGTGATAGCACCATTGGCCAGGGGGCCGTAGACGATGTAGCTGTGCCCGGTCACCCAGCCGACGTCTGCGGTGCACCAGAACACTTCGCCATCGCGGTAGTCGAACACGGTCTTGAAGGTCATGGCAGCCTGTAGCAGGTAACCACCCGTGGTGTGCAGAACGCCCTTGGGTTTGCCGGTGCTGCCGGAGGTGTAAAGGATGAACAACGGGTCTTCTGCATCCATTGGCTCGGGCGGGCAATCTCCGTCTACCTGAGTGATCGCTTCGTGATACCAGAGGTCGCGGCCCTCGCTCCAGTCGATCTTGCCTGCGGTACGTTGGATCACCACCACACTGTTCACATTCGGGCAACTGAGCAGGGCCTTGTCGACGTTGTTCTTCAGCGCCACAGTCTTGCCACCGCGAACACCTTCATCGGCGGTGATGACCGTGCGGCAGTCGGCGTCGAGAATGCGATCACGCAGCGCATCGGGCGAGAACCCCCCAAACACGACCGAATGGATCGCTCCGATGCGACTGCACGCGAGCATGGCGTAAGCGGCCTCGGGGACCATGGGCATGTAAATGCATACCCGGTCCCCTTTCTTCACGCCGCGCTGCTTGAGCACATTGGCCAGGCGGCACACATGGCTGTGCAGTTCACGGTAGGTGATGACGCTGGAGTCGGCAGGGTTATCGCCTTCGCGAATGATTGCAGGCTGGTTGCCGCGTGAAGCCAGGTGACGATCGATGCAGTTGTAGCTGACGTTGAGTTGAGCGTCCTTGAACCATGTCGCTTGACCGGTGTTCATGTCGCTTTGCTGGATGCGACTCCAAGGCTTGATCCAATCCAGGATGCTGGCTTGTTCGGTCCAGAAGCTATCAGGGTCTTCGATCGATTGGCGGTACAGGCGCTCATAGTCGGCCTGATTCAGTTGCGCCGCTTTGCTGACGGCATCGGCGTGGGGGTAGGCGCTGATATCGAACATGGCGGGGTCCTGTCCTGTCTGTTTTTGTCAGGACAGTGTAGTCGGTACCCCTGGCAGTGTTCGTCCGGCCAGGGGTACCGCGGGCGATCAACCGCGGTGGCGGCTGCGGAAGAAGTTGATCAGGCCTTGGGTCGAGGCATCTTCAGCGGCGTCTTCGATGCCGCCGGTGAGACGCTGATAGACGCCTTTGCCCAGCTCCTTGCCGAGCTCCACGCCCCATTGGTCGAAGGCGTTGATGCCCCAGATCACGCTCTGTACGAATACCTTGTGCTCGTACATCGCCACCAGCGCGCCGAGACGACGTGGGCTGATGCGTTCTACTACCAGGGTGTTGCTTGGACGGTTGCCCGGAATCACTTTATGCGGTGCCAGCTTCTGCACCTCGGCTTCGCTCAAGCCTTTTTGGCGCAGTTCGGCTTCTGCTTCGGCGCGGGTCTTGCCGAGCATCAGTGCCTGGCTTTGAGACAGGCAGTTGGCATACAGCCACTGGTGGTGGTCGGCGACCGGGTTGAAGCTGACGACCGGGACGATGAAGTCGGCTGGAATCAACTGCGTGCCTTGGTGTAACAACTGGTGGTAAGCGTGCTGGCCGTTGCAACCAACGCCACCCCAGATCACCGGGCCAGTGTCGTGGCTAACCGGTGTGCCATCCTGGCGAACACTCTTGCCGTTGGACTCCATGTCCAGTTGTTGCAGGTGCTTGGTAATGTTACGCAGATAGTGATCGTACGGCAGGATCGCATGACTTTGCGCCCCCCAGAAGTTGCCGTACCAGACGCCCAGCAGGGCCAGCAGCACCGGCATGTTCTGCTCGAAGGGGGCGTTCTGGAAGTGCTGGTCCATGGTGTAGGCACCGGACAGCAGTTCCTTGAAGTTGGCGGTGCCGATGGCCAGGGCAATGGGCAAGCCGATGGCTGACCACAACGAGTAACGACCGCCTACCCAATCCCACATCGGGAAGATGTTCTCTTCGCGAATACCGAAGGCCACCGCAGCTGCCTTGTTACTCGACACGGCAATGAAGTGCTTGTACAGCTCGGCTTCCGAGCCGCCCTGCGCCAGGTACCAAACCCGTGCCGCCTGGGCGTTCTTGAGGGTTTCCAGGGTATTGAAAGACTTCGACGAAACAATGAACAACGTGGTTTCAGCGCGCAATTTCGCCGACAGTTCGTGGAACTCGCTGCCATCGATGTTCGCCAGATAGTGGCAACGCACGCCACGCTGGGCGTAGGGCAGCAGCGCTTCGGAAACCAGTTCGGGGCCGAGGAACGAACCACCGATGCCAATGTTCACCACATCGGTGATCGGCTTTTCACTGTAACCGCGCCACAAGCCGTCATGAATGCGGCCTACCAGCTCAGTCACCTGATTGAGGACTTTGTGTACCTCGGGCATCACGTTGACGCCGTTGACGTTCAGCTTGTCGCCTACTGGCCGACGCAGGGCTGTATGCAGGGCTGGGCGCTCTTCCGAGGCGTTGAGGATCTCGCCAGCGAACAGCGACTTGATGGCTTCCTGCAGACCCACTTCGTTGGCCAGGTTGACCAACAGTTCGCGGGTTTGGCTATTGATCAGGTTCTTCGAGTAGTCGAGGAACAGGCCGCAAGTGCTCAGCGACAGCTGGTCGAAACGCTGCGGATCAGCATTGAATGCATCGCGCATGCTGAAGTCCTGCATGGCATCGCGGTGCTGCTGGAGCGCCTGCCACGCAGGCAAGGTCGTTACATCATGAGGGGTGCGGTAATACGCCATCGCTGCAGGTTTCCTTATTGCGTGAACTGCGTTGGACACTGGAAATAACGACCTGTTTGCAGGCTGCTGCGCATTATAGGCACGCAGCCTGGTTGCAAGGGCATCCCAGTTTATTGCTACTCGGCGTCGAGATTCAGATGCAGGTTGTCGATCAGACGGGTTGCGCCCAGAACAGCGGCAACCAGGATCACCAGGTCGCGGTCTTCAGCCGTGGCCGGACGCAGGGTCAATGCCTGGCGGATTTCCAGGTAGTCCGGGCGAAAGCCGGCTTGCGCCAGTTGCGCCTGGCCCTGAGCAATCAGCGCCGGGTAATCACGTTGACCTTGCTGGATGGCCTTGGCCATCTCACTGAGCAGGCGATAAAGCGCAGGTGCAGTTTCACGCTGGGTTTCGTTCAGATAGCCATTGCGTGACGACAACGCCAGGCCGTCTTCGGCGCGCACGGTAGGCTCGCCAATGATCTGGATCGGCATATTCAGGTCACGTACCAGCGCGCGAATGACCGCCAGTTGCTGGAAATCCTTTTGGCCGAACACCGCCAGATCGGGCTGGACCATATTGAATAGCTTGCTGACCACTGTGGCCACACCTTCAAAATGGCCTGGGCGGCTGGCGCCACATAGCCCTTCGGAAAGTTGCGGGACGCTGACGCGGGTCTGGCCGTTCATTCCATCGGGGTACATTTCCTCGACGGTTGGAGCGAACAGCAAGTGGCAACCGGCCTGGAGCAGCTTCTCCTGGTCGGCGGTGAGGGTCCGCGGGTATTTGTCCAGGTCCTCGCTGGGACCGAACTGCAATGGGTTGACGAATATGCTCGCGACGACGAAGTCGACGCGCTGCGCCGCCTTGGTCACCAGTGCGGCATGCCCGCTGTGCAGGTTGCCCATGGTCGGCACGAAACCGATGCGTTTACCCTCGCTGCGCGCACGCGCCACGGCGGCACGCAATTCCCGGACGGTCTTGACTGTATTCATGCACTGAACCCGTGTTCGCTGCCTGGGAAGCTGACGTCCTTGACGGCGGTGACATAGGCGCTGAGCGCGCTGTGGATATCGCTCTGGCCGGCCATGAAGTTCTTCACGAACTTCGGTACCCGACCTGTCAGCGACAAACCGAGCATGTCATGCAATACCAGTACTTGCCCATCGGTCGCGCTGCCGGCGCCGATGCCAATGACTGGAATGCTCACCGCCTGGGTGATTTCAGCCGCCAACTCGCTCGGTACACATTCGAGCAGTAGCATTGCCGCACCGGCTTGTTCGAGGGCGATAGCGTCGGCACGCATTTGCCGCGCCTGGTTTTCCTGGCGGCCTTGTACCTTGTAACCACCGAGGATATTGACAGTTTGTGGGGTCAGGCCCATATGAGCGCAAACCGGCACACCGCGCTCAGCCAGCAGGCGGATGGTTTCCGCCAGCCAGGCAGCGCCCTCGACCTTGACCATATGGGCGCCTGCCTGCATCAGCGCGCCACTGTTGGCGAATGCCTGTTCGGTGGTGGCACAGGCCATGAAAGGCAGATCAGCGAGGATCAAGGCGCCTTCATTGCCGCGTTTTACACAGGCAGTGTGGTAGGCCATCTCGGCGTTGGTCACGGGCAATGTGCTGTCATGACCCTGCAGGACCATGCCCAGCGAATCACCCACCAGCAATATGTCCACGCCGGCACGGCTGGCGGCCTGGGCAAAGGTCGCGTCGTAGCAGGTCAGCATGGCTATTTTCTCACCCTTGGCCTTGAGGCTCTGCAGGGTGGTCAGGGTTACATCTGGCATGAAAAGGAATCCTCATTCAGGCGCTGTGAAAAACGACTGCGTACAACGCGTGTATTCATCTTCTGGAACAGCACATCATCGATCGTGGTGTTTGGGTTACGACCTGTTCCAGGCCTATATACGCCTTTTTGTGGCGCGCACGCGCCATTGGACGCCTATAGTCGTGAGGGAGGGGGCTTAAGTCAATTACCCCGTTACCGCATTGTTACGAATGCACTGTTACGGGCGTTACCCTGTGGGGGGACGCCCGGTTACAAGCGCTCCAGGCCGACGAACGGGCAATCTGCCAGTAACTGCTCGAGGCTGCGCTGATCGGCCAGGGTGAAGTCGGACGGGACCAATTCTGCCAATGGGTAGAGGACGAACGGTCGTGCGTGCATGTGGTAATGCGGAACCTTGAGGCGCGGGATATCGATTACTTGGTCGCCATACAGCAAGATATCCAGATCCAGGGTGCGCGGCCCCCAGCGTTCCTTGCGTTCACGGCCTTGGGCGGCTTCGATGGCCTGCAGCGCGTCGAGCAGCTCCAGCGGCGCCAGGGTGCTATCCAGGGCTGCTACGGCATTGGTGTAGCGAGGCTGGCCGGGTGACAGCGATTCGCTGCTGTAGAAGGCAGAAACAGCTGCCACTGACGTGCCCGGTAGCTCGCGCAGCGCGTTGATAGCGCTGCACAGTTGCTCCAGGGGGTCGTCCAGGTTGCTACCCAGGCCGATGTAAACGCGCTCCATGCTTATTCGCCTGCGCCGCCATCGACACGCTTGCGCTTGCTCGGGCTGCGCTTGCGTTTGCGCGGCGCTGCACCGGCGCCTTCATCACGGCTGCCCAGGTCACGGATCATGTCGCGCCGCTCGCTGTCATTACAGTCTTGATAATCGGTCCACCATTGACCGAGGCCATCGGTTTCTTCGCCTGCGCTTTCGCGCAACAGCAGGAAGTCATATCCGGCACGAAAGCGTGGGTTATCGAGCAGCAGGTCGGCGCGCTTGCCGCTACGACGTGGCAGGCGCTCTTGCATGTCCCAGATCTCGCGAATCGGCAAGGTGAAACGTTTGGGAATCGCGATACGCTGACATTGCTCGCTGATCAGCTCGTGCGCCGCTTCATTCATCGCCGGAATCGGCGGCATGCCACGGCTTTGCAGGCGCAAGGCGCGCCCCGGCAAGGCTGGCCACAACAGAGCGGCGAACAGGAAGGCTGGCGTTACCGGCTTGCCCTGCTTGATGCGTAGGTCGGTGTTCACCAACGCCTGGCTGATCAGGGTGTGGGTGTAAGTGGGATGTTCTTCCAGGGCTTCGGCGCTGGCAGGGAACAACGGGTCGAACAATTGCAGATCGACCAGCATTTCGAAGGTGTCGGCTGCGTACCCAGAAAGGAACAGCTTGAGCGTTTCCTCAAACAGACGCGCTGCCGGAATTTCGCGCAGCATCGGCGCCAGGTCGCGGATCGGCTGTACGGTGTGTTTCTCGATGCCGAAATTGAGCTTGGCGGCGAAGCGCACGGCGCGCAGCATCCGTACCGGGTCTTCCTGGTAACGCTGGGTAGGATCACCGATCAGGCGGATCAGACGGTTGCGGATGTCGTGTACGCCGTTGGCGTAATCCAGAATGCGCTCGCTGACCGGATCGTAATACAGGGCGTTGATGGTGAAGTCGCGACGTTGCGCGTCTTCTTCCAGGGTGCCATAGACGTTGTCACGCAAAATTCGCCCGCTCTCATTACGCGACGAGGTGTGGGTGTCTTCTGCTTCGCTTTCCGGATGGTTGGCGCGGAAGGTGGCAACCTCGATGATTTCGCGACCGAAATGGATGTGAACCAGCTTGAATCGACGACCGATGATGCGCGCGTTGCGAAACTCTGCGCGAACTTGCTCGGGGGTGGCGCTGGTAGCGACATCGAAGTCCTTGGGGGTGATCCCCAGGAGTTGGTCGCGCACGCAGCCGCCGACCAGATAGGCCTGGTAGCCAGCATTTTGCAGGCGCTCGACGATGCTCACCGCATGACGACTGAATTGGCCACGTTGCAGCGAGTGTTGACCGCTATTGATCACTTCAGGCGTGGTGCGCTTGTGGTGCGGACCACGTACGGGAGGACGGAACGACTGGAACAGCTTCTTCAGCATGGGATGCACTGTTTGAAGGAATGTTCGGCCAAAAACGAAGAATGGCCGCATGATGGGCGGGGATTCTAGCATTTACTCGGGGGATGGTGTAGGCGGTAGCAAAGAGGGCTGGTGCGAGGGGGAGAAACTACAAGGGGAGCCGAAGCTCCCCAAGAAGTAGTTGCGTGCTCTTATTATTTTTTTGCCGGGCTTTTTGTTTTTGTTGAGCGCCCTATCCACAAAACGCAAAGCTTGTGGACGATCTCCCTAACCGGGATTCAAGAGCAAACGGATTGCTTTGGTCGCTGACGTTGTAATGATCATGTGATCCAACCAGTTCAGGCCCTGCTTGAGTGCAGTTTTTATTGTTCTCTGCCTGGTTGTGGGGCAAGCCCCAAAAACAACTCCTCTCCAAAAGAATCAGTTAGCTGCGCCTCCGCCGTCTTGTTCTTATTGTGCGTGAGCCGATTCGTCTTATTTTTATTGTATTTTGCAGTGCTTGTTATTGTTCTTGTACCAAACATATAGCAGGTGCCGTGCCAACTTTTGCAAACCCCAGTAAAACAAGGGGTTGGAGGGGTTTTGGGGTGGTGGGCGGGCAAAAAAAAGCCGGGGCTTCGTTACCTTTAGCCCCGGCTTTTGTTACGAGATTGAGTCAAGGTAACAGTTTTTTCACATTTGCCTGTGTTACCGCCTTGCGCCTCGATGACAGCTGAAAGGGATCAGCTGTCGCTGGTTGCTCCGCTCTTGCGCCGCGGGATACCCAGGCGCTGGCGGCGTTCCCACAAACACTTGCGGCTGACGCCCAGTTTGCGTGCCAGCTCGGTTTCGGTCATGTGGTCCTGATGCTCGAGCACGAAGTGCTGGAAGTAGTCTTCCAGCGACAGGTCTTCGGTGGGCTCATGACTTGTACTGCTTGGCGTGCTGCCGTTGCCGGACAGGGCGAACGGATCGTCGTCCTCCAGGTCGCTCAGCTCGATGTCGATGCCCAGCAGGTCTGCGGAAATTTCCGGGCTCTCGCAGAGAATCACCGCCCGCTCAACGGCGTTTTCCAGTTCGCGGACGTTACCCGGCCATGAGTAGTGACGAATGGCCTGCTCGGCATCGTGACCGAAGCGCAGGTCAGTACGGCCCACGCGCGCACTTTGGCGGGCGAGGAAGGCATTGGCGATTTCGTTGACGTCGGCGCCGCGCTCGCGCAGGGCGGGGAGCTTGAGGGCGATTACGTGCAGGCGGTAATAAAGGTCTTCACGGAACTGGCCGATCTTGGCCAGGCTTTTCAGATCACGGTGGGTGGCTGCAATAAGGCGCACGTCGACCTTTTGTGACTGCACCGAACCTACCCGGCGAATCTCGCCTTCCTGCAGAACGCGCAGCAGGCGAGCCTGTGCCTCGAGTGGCAGCTCGCCAATTTCGTCGAGGAACAGGGTGCCGCCATCGGCTGCTTCGACCAGGCCGGCGCGTCCTGCACTGGCGCCGGTAAAGGCGCCTTTTTCGTGGCCGAACAGTTCCGACTCGATCAGGGTTTCCGGAATGGCAGCGCAGTTCACCGAAATCATCGGTGCCTTGGCGCGGCGCGAGAGGTTGTGCAAGGCGCGCGCAACCAGCTCCTTGCCGGTGCCCGATTCACCCTGGATCAGCACATTCGAATCTGTAGGCGCGACCTTGCGGATCTTGCTGTACAGATCCTGCATGGGAGGGCAGGAACCGATAATGCCGATCTCGCCATTGGCGGCGTTATTACTGCTCTTGTCCGCGGTAGCAGGCTTGCCATTGGCACGTGCTTCGACAGCAGCGGCTGGAGCGTTCTGGCGATCACGCAGGATGCGCGCCACAGCCTGGAGCATTTCGTCATGATCGAAAGGCTTGGCGATGTAGTCTACTGCGCCCATCTTCATCGAATCGACGGCAGAGCGCAGGCTGGCGTAGCTGGTCATGATCAGCACCGGCGTACCTTGACCGAGCTTGATCAGTTCGGTGCCGGGTGCACCCGGCAGGCGCAGGTCACTGACAATCAGGTCGAAGGTGGCAATGCTGAAGCGCTCCTGGGCTTCCTGCACCGATCCGGCCTCGCTGACCTGGTACTGGTTGCGCTCCAGCAATCGGCGCAAGGCCGAGCGGATAATGGTTTCGTCTTCGACGATCAGAATGTGCGGCATTGATTCAATTCTCTCGACGGTCTCAGTTCACAGCGGACGTCGCTACGACATGACGTGGCAGGGTCACTCGGATCCGGGTGCCACGCTGGCTTTGAGTATCGGCCGGGCTGTCGATGGTGATTTGTCCATAATGCTCTTCCACGATGGAATAGACCAGAGCAAGCCCCAGTCCGGTACCTTCGCCCGGGTCCTTGGTAGTGAAGAAGGGTTCGAACAGACGATCCATGATGTTTTTCGGAATGCCGCTGCCTTCGTCCTCGACGATCAGGTCAACGGTATGCTCGCTGGATTCGCTCTTGACGCGCACGGCGCTGCCGGGCGGTGAAGCATCGCGAGCGTTGGACAGCAAGTTGATCAGAACCTGGGCCAAGCGTTGCGGGTCGCCATCGACCCAGTGCTCGGGGTCGCACAGGTTGAAAAACTGTACTTCGAAATTGCGCCGGTTCAAGGCCAGCAAGCCAATGGCGTCCTGGGCCACTTCGGCCAGGCACACCGGCTCGTCACTTTGTTGATGGCTGCCCGCATGGGCAAAGCTCATCAACGATTGGACGATGCGGGAAATGCGTTTGGTCTGTTCGAGAATCTGGCTGCTCAATTCTGTGATTTCGCCGTCATCCTCGCGCTCTTCGCGCAGGTTCTGCGCCAGGCACGCGATACCGGTAACCGGATTGCCAATCTCGTGAGCCACACCGGCGGCGAGACGACCGATGCTGGCCAGCCGTTCCGAGTGCACCAGCTTGTCTTCCAGGGCCTGGGTTTCGGTGAGGTCTTCGACCAGTACCACCAGGCCGCTGTTACCTGGCGCCAAAGGTTCATCAATGGCCGCTTTGTGCAGGTTAAGCCAGCGGGTCTGACCGTCCAGGCCCAGCCGTTGTTTGTGCAAGTGCTCATCGGGAATATTGGTGAAACCCAGCAACAATCCACGCCAGGGCTCACCGATTGTGGTCAGGCGCGAGCCCACCACACGCTTGGCGGGAATGCCGGTGAGCTCTTCCATGGCCTTGTTCCACATCAGGATCTCCTGATCCTTGGCCAGCGAGCAGACGCCCATCGGCAGTTCCTGCAATGTTTGGCGATGGTAGCGGCGCAGGGCGTCGAGCTCGGCTGCAAGACCGGTCAGGCGCGAGTGATAGTCTTCCAGTCGGCTTTCGATGAAGTGAATGTCTTCGGTAACATAATTTTCGTTACCGGACTTGTAGGGCAGAAAGGTCTCGACCATGTCCTGGGCCACGCTCGGCCCCATCAAGCCCGAGAGGTTGGCTTCAATACGATCGCGCAGACGGCGCAAGGCGTATGGGCGGCGCTCGTCGAATGGCAGATAAAGATCACGCAACGCCTGTTCCACTTCCTTCTGCGCAGCTTTTGCACCCAGGGGCTTGGCCAGTTGGGTGGCGAACTCCTGAGGCGACGCGGCATGCAGTTCACGCCGTTGCGGACGCCGAACGTTATCCACGGCGCAAGCTTCGGCAGCGCTGACTTCTTCGCTACTGGCGTTGGTGAACAGCGAAATCAGGGTGAACAGCAGTACGTTGGCGGCCAGCGAGGCAATAGCTGCCATGTGCCAACTGGTGTCGTCGAGCACATAGATCATGTTCAGCAGCGGAATGTAGAAACCTTGCAGATTGCCTACCAGCGGCAACAGCATGGTCACCATCCACACCAGAATCCCGGCGAGCAAACCGGCAATGAAGCCCCGGCGGTTGGCGGTCGGCCAGTACAGTACCGACAGCACACCTGGCAAGAACTGCAGCGTTGCGACGAAGGCAACGATACCGAGGTTGGCGAGGTCTTGCTGGCTGCCCAGCGTCAGGTAGAAACCAAAGCCTGCGGCGATGATCGCTACGATCAGTGCGCGACGGGTCCATTTCAGCCAGCGATAGATGTTGCCCTCCGCGGGTGGCTGGTACAGCGGTAGCACCAGATGGTTCAGGGCCATGCCCGACAGCGCTAGGGTGGTCACGATGATCAGGCCACTTGAGGCCGATAGCCCGCCGACATAGGCAAGCAGCGCCAGCGCCTGGTTGTTGGCCGCGATGCCCAGGCCCAGGGTGAAGTATTCAGGGCTGGTGCTGGCGCCCATCTTCAAACCGGCCCAGAGGATCAGCGGTACAGCCAGACTCATCAGCAGCAGGAACAACGGCAGCCCCCAGCTGGCGCTGACCAGCGAGCGAGGGTTGAGGTTTTCGGTAAAGGCCATGTGGTACATGTGCGGCATGACGATGGCCGAGGCGAAGAACACCAACAACAAGGTGCGCCAGGGTCCTTCTTGCAGCGGTGTATGCAAGGCCGCGAGGGCGGTCTGGTTCTGCAGCAACCAGACTTCCAGCTGGTGCGGCCCGCCAAAGACCCCGTACAGCGCATAGAGGCCAATGCCACCCAATGCCAATAGCTTGATGACCGACTCAAAGGCAATGGCAAAAACCAGGCCCTCGTGTTTTTCCCGGGTGGCGATGTGCCGCGAGCCGAAAAAGATGGTGAACAAGGTGATCAAGGCGCAGAACGCCATCGCGACCCGGGCCTTGACTGGCTCACCCGTCAGAATGCTGATGGAGTCCGCCACTGCCTGGATCTGCAGGGCCAGTAATGGCAGTACCCCGATCAACATGAACACAGTGGTCAGTGCCCCAGCCCAGGTACTGCGGAAGCGGAAGGCGATCAGATCAGCCAGCGATGACAGCTGGTAAGTGCGGGTGATCTTGAGAATGGGGTAAAGCAGTACCGGCGCGAGCAGGAAGGCGCCAGAAACACCCAGGTAACAGGCGAGGAAGCCGTAGCCATATTGATAGGCGAGGCCGACCGAGCCATAGAAAGCCCAGGCACTGGCATAGACACCCAGCGACAAAGTGTAGGTAAGGGGGTGGCGAATGATTGAGCGCGGGATCATGCCGCGTTCACTGACCCACGCTACGCCGAACAGCACCAACAGGTACGCGGCGCTGATCAGGATCATCTGGGTCAGACTAAAGCTCATCGGCATCACGTTGGCTCTGCAGGATAAAGGTCACGACGATCAGGATCAGCCAGAGCAGGTAAGGGCGATACCAGGCACCGGTTGGCTCGATCCACCAGTCCATGATGGCCGGGGAGAACAGATAGATCCCCACAACCAGAAGCAGGACCAAACGATAGATATACATGCTGGCCTCAAAGGTTAGGGTGCGCTTGGGCTGGATTTATTATTGGCGCAAATGGCTGAGCCGATGGTAACGGATGGGCTGGCGCCTGCAAACGGCCTCGCGCGTTTTAGCCAAAGTTTTGAATTTATTGGTCTTTTACAGCCACTGCACGCCCGATCGCTGGCACCCACAACACGGACGCGTTAGTGAAGGTCTGCTTCAGGTACGCTGTGGCGCCGAGCTATGGCGCTGGGGTTCCAATGCTGGGCGGCGTGAGCCAGTACTTCGGCTGGCGTGCCCTGCTCCATTGCTGAATCGGTGTTCTGGCCGAGGGCGCGCAAGGCACGCAGGATCAGGGGCGTGGCGTGCTCGGTAGGCAGCGGTGCAGAGCGATAGCTTTTGCCAAGCTTGTGGCCATCCGGCTGAGTAATGAGCGGTACGTGCAGGTAACGGGGTTGCGACAGACCCAGCAGTTCCTGCAGGTATAGCTGGCGCGGGGTGTTGTCCAGCAGATCTGCGCCGCGCACGATATCCGTTACTCCTTGCCAAGCGTCATCGAGCACGACCGCCAGTTGATAGGCATACAGCCCGTCGCGTCGACGTATGACGAAGTCACCAACCTCCTGCCCCAGGTGTTGTTCGAACGCCCCCTGGACACGGTCTTCGAACCGGTAGATCAACTCCGGAACACGCAGGCGAATCGCGGCATCCTGCTGTCCGTGGCCGGCATTGCGGCATAAGCCGGGATAAATGCCGTTGTAACCTTCCAGTTGTTTACGCGAACAGGTGCAGGCATAAGCCAGACCTTGGCGAAACAAGCGCTCAACCACCTCGGCATAGGCGTCGTGGCGCAGGCTTTGATAAACCACTTCTCCGTCCCATTCCAGGCCGTAGCTTTCCAGGGTGCGCAGGATCGCTGCCTGGGCGCCGGGGGCTTCGCGGGGAGGATCGATATCTTCCATGCGCAGGAGCCAGGTGCCACCGACTGCTCGGGCATCGAGCCAGGAGGCGAGGGCAGCGACCAGCGAGCCGAAGTGCAGGAATCCGCTTGGGGTGGGGGCAAAGCGCCCGATGTAGCGAGGAGTGTTCATGCTCATGAGGCAATCGATACAGCCATGAATGAAACGGGGCGCCTTGAGCGCCCCGTTCGAGTGAAATCAGGCCTTACCGACCTGTTTCTCTTTGATTTCCGCCAGGCTCTTGCAGTCGTAGCACAAGTCTGCGGTTGGGCGGGCTTCCAATCGGCGAATACCGATTTCCACGCCGCAGCTTTCACACCAGCCGTATTCTTCGTCTTCGATCAGTTGCAGGGTTTTATCGATCTTCTTGATCAGCTTGCGTTCGCGGTCGCGGTTACGCAATTCGAGGGCGAACTCTTCTTCCTGGCTGGCGCGATCGGCTGGGTCCGGGAAGTTGGCTGCCTCGTCTTTCATGTGGTCCACAGTCTTGTCTACGCCTTCCATCAGCTCCCGCTTCCAGTTCTGAAGGAGCTTGGCGAAATGTTTGCGCATGGGCTCGCCCATATACTCCTCACCCTTTGCTTCTTTATAGGGTTCGAAGCCGCGAACGAGTTGACTACTTTGTTGCTTTTCTTGGGTGGACATGAATAGACCGCCTCTCACTCTTCTAATCCATTGCGCAGGCTGCTCCATCTCCGGCGCCCGCCGGCCCTGCGACTGCGAGCCGCCGAACTTACCAGATCGAATCGGGGCGCGCTACTCCCAGGTGTCTTCGTTGTTGACAGCAGGTTTAGCCACACGTTCGACTCGGTGCGCAGGTAGAATCATTATTCTAGACCTATTTGAGAGAAGGTTGATGGCCCACTCCTACAGTGCGCGCAGCCGCGCCATAGAACCCTTTCACGTAATGGCCCTGCTGGCTCGTGCCAACGAACTGCAAGCCAGCGGGCGTGATGTGATCCACCTGGAAATCGGCGAACCGGACTTCACCACCGCCGCACCGATCGTCGAGGCCGGTCAGGCTGCCTTGGCTGCCGGGCATACTCGCTATACCGCCGCGCGTGGCTTGCCGGCCTTGCGTGAGTCTATCTCTGGCTTTTACCAGCAGCGGTATGGATTGAGCATCGACCCCGAGCGAATTCTTGTGACCCCCGGTGGCTCCGGTGCCTTGCTGCTGGCCAGCAGCTTGCTGGTCGATCCGGGCAAACACTGGCTGCTGGCGGACCCTGGTTACCCTTGCAACCGGCACTTTCTGCGCCTGGTCGAAGGTGGCGCACAGTTGGTGCCTGTCGGTCCTGAGGTCAACTATCAGCTGACGGCCGATCTGGTTGAGCGCTATTGGGATCAGGACAGCGTTGGCGCGCTGGTGGCGTCGCCAGCCAACCCGACTGGCACCGTGCTTGATCGTACCGAGCTTGCTGGTCTATCGGCGGCGACCCGCGCCCACAATGGCCACTTGGTGGTCGATGAGATCTATCACGGCCTGACCTACGGCATGGACGCTGCCAGTGTGTTGGAAGTCGACAATGATGCCTTCGTCCTAAATAGCTTTTCCAAATATTTCGGGATGACCGGCTGGCGTCTCGGCTGGTTGGTCGCCCCGCCCGCAGCCGTAGGTGATCTGGAGAAGCTGGCGCAGAACCTGTACATCAGCGCGCCGAGCATGGCCCAACATGCCGCGCTGGCGTGTTTCGAGCCGCAAACGTTGGCCATTCTGGAAGAACGCCGTGGCGAATTTGCCCGCCGTCGGGACTACCTGTTGCCAGCGCTGCGTGAACTGGGCTTCAAGATTGCCGTGGAGCCGCAAGGCGCCTTTTATCTGTATGCCGACATAAGTGCCTTTGGAGGTGATGCCTTCGCGTTCTGCCAGCACTTTCTGGAAACAGAGCATGTGGCCTTTACGCCGGGTCTGGACTTTGGCCGCTATCAAGCCGGGCATCATGTTCGCTTTGCTTACACCCAAAGCCTGCCGCGTCTTCAGGAGGCTGTAGAACGAATAGCCCGTGGATTGCGGAGCTGGCAAGGCTGATGCGATTTTCCCCAACACTCGAAACTGCCCGACTGCTGCGTCGCTATAAGCGCTTCCTGGCCGATATCGAGCTGGCCAGTGGTGAGCAGATCACCATCCACTGTCCTAATACCGGCTCAATGCTCAATTGCATGGTGGAGGGTGGGCAAGTCTGGTTCAGCCGCTCCAACGACCCCAAGCGCAAGTTGCCTGGCACCTGGGAAATCAGTGAGACCCCGCAAGGGCGCCTGGCATGTGTGAACACCGGACGGGCCAATGCGTTGGTTGAAGAGGCCCTACGTGCCGGGGTTATAAGCGAACTGGCCGGCTTTACCGGGTTGAGGCGCGAAGTTGCTTATGGCGAGGAACGTAGCCGCATCGATTTTTGCCTGGAGTATGCCGAGGGGCCCGCTTATGTCGAGGTCAAAAGCGTGACGCTCGGTTTTGACGGCTCAGCGGTGGCAGCCTTTCCCGATGCCGTGACCCAGCGCGGCGCCAAACATTTGCGCGAGCTGGCGGCGCTGGCCCGACAAGGGGTTCGTGCCGTACAGCTGTACTGTGTGAATCTCAGCGGTGTGGAGGCTGTCAGGCCGGCCGCAGAAATCGATGATGCCTATGCACAAGCTCTGCGTGCGGCGGTAGCAGAAGGCGTTGAGGTGCTGGCCTACGGCACGCGGATTGATGGTGAACAGATCTACATTGATCGGGCGCTACCGGTATTGCTCACTCAATAAGCCAGATGCCCTGGCTGTCTTCGAGGCAATCCAGGGCATCCAGGTGTTCCCCGGCGCAGGGGCCGGCGACACATTCGCCGGACTCGATCAGAAACAGTGCTCCATGGTGACCGCATGCCACCAGGCTGCCACTGCTGTCGAGAAACTGATTGGGCTCCCAGTTCAGGGCTATTCCCCGGTGAGGGCACCGGTTGCGATACAGGTAGACCTGGCCTGTGCGGCGTACGGCAAACAACGCGCGGCCGTTGATTGTGAAGCCGCGGCTTTGACCTTCGCTCAATTGCTCGGGTAAACAAAGAAAGTGCATAACGAACGGTACCTGAATCAGTCTCGGCTTGCTGCGTGAACGCCAACAATTCTCGGATCGTTAGCGTTTGTTTATTGTGCCGGACGCTTTATACCGTGTGGCCTGGGCTGATTCCAGGCAAAAAAAAGACCCGGCAAAGTGCCGGGTCAATAACCGTGATTAGCCTGATGAGGAGATAATCTGAGAGTCCGAACCAGGGGCTTTCAGCTTATCCAACCAGTCTCGCGACCAGTTGTGATAATCATAACGATTCTCATTACGGTGTCAACTGTCCTCTTTCGAAATTCTCAATTATTTTTCTGAACAGGTTTGGCATCGAGTTGCTGGTTCAAGGCTTCCTTGCGGTCGGCCGGAATTTCATTCCAATGCACACCGAGCAAGGCGCCTTCAATCGCGTAGAGCAGCACTTTCGACGCTCGAAAGCCTCTAGTGCGTACAGCTTTGTAGGCATTCACTGCACCCAGACGACGTAGATCCGAAGCACTGTGGATGCCGACCGCATGCAACCACTGCGCAGAAGTCTTGCCTAGGTTTTTCAGATGCTGGAGTTCATCGTTCATCAAGCCTCCTTGCGACGGCTGAACGGGTCTTCAGAAGGAATCGCTGGCGGGTCAATGAGCAGTGTAGCGGCACTTCGAAAATACGCGGCGTTTTGCCATCCGTAGGCCGACAAGTAGCCACGAGCCCCCGCCAGCGCTTGGCTGGCGGGGGCTGTAGTAGAGGCGTTAGCGGGTGTTGTAGCGCAAGCGAGTGCCGAAATTGACCGACATGAGAATCTCGTCGGCGCTCAACTCAACCGGGAAATAAGTACCGGAGATTTGTGCGTGCGCCAAGCTTGCGCCTTCCAGTGGGTTTTCTCGCAGGTCCAGACCACGCAGGTCGGCGGCGCGGAAATAGGCATCGGTGAAATCGATCCCGGTGGTGTCCAGCGCACGCAAGTCGAGGCCGCGAAAATCACCGCCGCGAAAGTCGATGTGGATGTCCATGGGCTTTTCGCGGTTGAAGCTGGCGATCTGTTCGTCATGCACCAGCGCATACAGTGCGCTGTCCAATTGCCTTGGCTGATTCATGAAGGCGCCTCCCTGTTGGACTTGTGATGACACTATAGTGCCATCATTGCGGGGGCGCCTGAGTTCAGGCGGGAAGTGTCGACTGCTTCACGTCCCGAATGAATTACAGCCCAGGTAGGCGCTGGCGAATCTGTTCGACCAGCAGGTCGAGGCTTCCGCTTTCATTGGTTTCGACGCGTTTGCTTTGCAGCAGCTCTTCGGCGCTCAGCGGGTCGCGGCTGGCTTGCTGGGCTTGTACGACTTCCAGGGTCGCATCGGACGGGTCGTCGTTGTCCGCCTGACGCTGTGCCAACCAGCTGGCGATCACTGCCTGAGGTGCGTTGCAGTCAATAATCAGAAACGGCACGCCGGTTTCGCTGGCCACGTGGGCTGCAGCGCGACGTTGATCCTGCTTGAGGTAAGTGGCGTCAATGACCACCGGGAAGCCGGCGCGCAGCACGGTCTCGGCCAATTGGTGCAAGCGCTGGTAGGTGGCGTGGCTGGCGTCTTCGCTATAAATGCCGGCCTTCAGTTGGCCTGCGCTGTCGCTTGCCTGTTCACCATACATGCGCTTGCGTTCCACGTCCGAGCGCAGGCGAATGGCGCCCAGTGCGTCGACCAGACGCATGGCTACGTGACTTTTGCCAACGGCAGAAACACCATGGGTGATAGCCAGGAAGCGTGAAGGAATAGCGCTGTAGCTTTCTGCCAGGTTGGCGTAGTTGCGGTAGGTGCGCAGAGTCGTGGCGCGTGCTACGGCATCGGCTCCGCTTGGCATGCTGAACAAAGCGACCTTGGCCCGCACCAGCGCACGGTAGGCTTTGTAGAAATTCAGCAGTTCCAGGCCCGCATAGTCACCCGTCAGTTCCAGATACTGGCTGATAAAGCGGCGCGACAGAGACTTCAGGCCGCGGTCTTCCAGGTCCATTGCCAGAAACGCAGCATCGGCATAGACGTCGGTCAGGCGGAAGGGCTCGTTGAACTCGATGCAATCGAAGATCACCACCTTGCCGTCGATCAGGGTGGCGTTGCCCAAGTGAATATCACCGTGACACTCGCGAATGAACCCTTCAGCCTTGCGCGCTTCGAGCAGGCCGTGCAGGCGCTTGAAGCTGTCCTGTGCCCAGGCTTGCAGCGCATCGAGTTGCAGCAGATCGGCCTTGTCGCTCAGGAATGGCCGGATCTGCTCGAAGTTCTGTTCCACCGGCATCATCACGCTGTCTGGCGTGCCCAGCGGATGCTCCACTGCAACCTTGGGAGCGTTCAGGTGGAACTCGGCGATCTGCCGGGCCATCTGGTCGATGTGTGCGGCGGTCAGTTCACCATTGGCCTGAAGGGTGCTGAGCATCTGCTCCTGAGGGAACTGGCGCATCTTCAGGACGTACTCGATCGGTTCGCCCTCGCCGCCCAGTTGC
Organism: Pseudomonas auratipiscis; assembly: GCF_036324085.1. Lineage (NCBI taxonomy): Bacteria > Pseudomonadati > Pseudomonadota > Gammaproteobacteria > Pseudomonadales > Pseudomonadaceae > Pseudomonas > Pseudomonas auratipiscis. Next base: position 10,332 of record NZ_JAZDCU010000018.1, on the reverse strand, counting down.
GGCGCCTCGGCACTTCCGCAGATCGGCAACACTTCCAGATACAAACCTTCGGTCAGGCGCTGGTTGAGGCGCAGTTCCTCGGCACAGAAGTGCGCGCGCTGGGACAGCTCGGTAAAGTCGAGAAAGCCGAAGTTCATTGGCTTCTTGATCTTGTAGGCATAGTCGCCAGTCAGCAGCACCCAGGAGATATGCGTCTCGATGAGCTGGAACTCTCTCACCGGGTGAGGGAACAGGGCGGGGTTCTGTAGCGCGGTGATCAAAGCTTGGCTCACGGGCGATCCTTCTGGGTCTTGGTGATTTCGAGTGGGCCATTATGGCGGCTAGCGAGGCTGGTGCAAACCGCCGGAGGGCGTCTGTCGATGATCAATAAAGTGCGTATAATCCGCCGCCATGACTCGAACCCGATCCCCCCGTACCCCGAAAAAACGTCCGTCTGGCCGCTCCCGTGCCTGGCTGGGCTGGGCCATCAAGCTCAGCCTGGTTGGTCTTGTGGTGCTGGCCGGCGTCGCGATCTACCTCGATGCAGTGGTCCAGGAGAAGTTCTCCGGCAAGCGCTGGACGATCCCGGCCAAGGTTTACGCACGGCCATTGGAACTGTTCGTCGGACAGAAGCTGAGCAGAAACGACTTTCTCATCGAACTCGATGCGCTGGGCTATCGCCGCGAAAGCGTGGCCAATGGTCCAGGCGCGGCTGCTGTCAACGGCAACACCGTTGATCTCAATACCCGCGGTTTCCAGTTCTATGAAGGCATGGAGCAGGCGCAAGCGGTGCGTGTGCGCTTCTCTGGCGACTACGTTGCCGGGCTAAGCTCGATCAATGGCTCCAAGCTCGACGTAGTTCGGCTGGAACCGTTGATGATCGGTGGCCTGTATCCCAAGAACCTGGAAGATCGCATTCTGATCAAGCTCGATCAGGTGCCGCCGTATCTTCTGGAAACCCTGGTTGCCGTTGAAGACCGCGACTTCTATAGCCACTTCGGCGTATCGCCGAAGTCGATCGCCCGTGCGGTCTGGGTCAACACTTCGTCGGGTGCGATGCGCCAGGGCGGCAGTACCCTGACGCAACAGTTGGTGAAGAACTTTTACCTGACCAACGAACGCAGCCTGAGCCGCAAGCTTACCGAGGCCATGATGGCCCTGCTGCTCGAGCTGCACTACGACAAGCGCGAGATCCTCGAGGCCTATCTCAATGAGGTGTTCGTCGGCCAGGATGGTCAGCGGGCGGTGCATGGTTTCGGTCTGGCCAGTCAGTTCTTCTTCAGTCAGCCGCTGTCCGAATTGAAGTTGCATCAGGTGGCGTTGCTGGTGGGCATGGTCAAGGGGCCTTCCTACTACAACCCGCGCCGTTACCCGGAGCGTGCAACGGTACGGCGTAACCTGGTACTGGATCTGTTGGCCGAGCAGGGCGTAGCCACGCCTGAAGCCGTCGCTGCTGCGAAGAAAATGCCACTGGGTGTGACTAAGCGTGGAAGCCTGGCCGACAGTTCGTTCCCGGGTTTCCTCGATCTGGTCAAGCGCCAGTTGCGCCAGGACTATCGAGACGAAGACTTGACTGAAGAAGGCCTGCGCATCTTCACCAGTTTCGACCCTATCCTGCAGATGAAGTCCGAATCGGCCATGGCTGACACCTTCAAGCGCCTGGCAGGTCGCAAAGGTGCCGACGAGGTCGAAGCTGCGATGGTTGTGACCAACCCTGAAACCGGTGAGGTACAGGCGTTGATCGGTAGTCGCCAGGCAGGTTTTGCCGGTTTCAACCGGGCCATTGACGCCGTGCGGCCGATCGGCTCGCTGGTCAAGCCTGCGGTTTACCTGACGGCCCTGGAAAAGCCGAGCAAGTACACGCTTACCAGTTGGGTGCAAGATGAGCCGTTCTCGGTGAAAGGCGCAGATGGCCAGGTATGGCGACCGCAGAACTACGATCGCCGCTCCCATGGCACCATTTATCTGTACCAGGGCCTGGCTAACTCCTACAACTTGTCGACCGCCAAGCTTGGTCTGGAACTGGGCGTGCCGAATGTGCTCAAAACCATTGGGCGCCTGGGTGTAAATGTCGATTGGCCGGCGTACCCATCGATGATGTTGGGAGCTGGAGGCATGTCGCCAATGCAGGTCGCAACCATGTACCAGACCCTAGCCAACGGTGGTTTCAATACACCGATGCGCGGCATTCGCAGTGTACTGACCGCCGAAGGCGAGCCGCTCAAGCGATACCCGTTCCAAATCCAGCAGACCTTCGATCCGGGGGCCATCTACCTGGTCCAGAACGCCATGCAGCGCGTCATGCGCGAAGGTACCGGACGTTCGGTCTACAGCGTGCTGCCAAGTTCGCTGAATCTGGCGGGCAAGACCGGCACCAGTAACGATTCACGTGACAGCTGGTTTGCAGGTTTCAGCCAGGATCTGCTGGCGGTGGTCTGGCTTGGCCGTGATGACAATGGCAAGACGCCATTCACCGGTGCCACGGGTGCACTGCAGGTCTGGACCAGCTTCATGCGCAAGGCCGACCCCTTGCCGCTGGATATGCCGTTGCCTGACAACGTGGTGCAAGCCTGGATCGATCCACATTCCGGGCAGGGTTCCGACAGCAGTTGCCCAGGCGCAGTACAGATGCCGTATATTCGCGGCAGTGAGCCGCCTGCTGGTGCCCCTTGTGGCGGCACGCAGGACCCCGCCGAGTCTGTAATGGACTGGGTTAAAGGCTGGATGAATTAAGCACTAGGCAAAGAGGGTGTGAAGTGAACAAGTGGTTGTTTCCTGCCTTGACGGCACTGGCTTTGCTCAACGGTTGCGCCAGCGTACAACGCGGCTCAATTCCCGTGGTCGATTCGAGCACGCGCGTCTCCAACGGTGAGCGGGTCACGGCCAACCGTGGCGCTCCGGTAAATGCTGGCTCTCGCCAGGCCCAGGCCGTGCCGCAGGATTCCGGCGTCACTGTCATGGTTCCGCAAGGTGCCGGCGCAGCGCCGATTCAAACATTCCCAGCATCTACAGCGCCGGCCTCGATCAGTACTGGCCCGATCACACCGGGGCCAAGCAGTTCGGCACCGTTTGACAGTGGTTCGACCAATGCCGGTAGCTATGTCATGCCCAGCACTACGGCACCCAGCGCTCCTAGCGGCATTCCGCGCAGTGCAGCTGCCAGCGGTGGCTTGTCGGCTGACGAGCAGCTTGATGGCCCTGTCCTAGCGCTGCTTACCACCGCTCAGCAACAGCAAGGCAGTGGTGATTACAATGGCGCATCCTCGAGCCTTGAGCGTGCCCAGCGTATTGCTCCGCGCGAGCCACAAGTGCTTTACCGTCTGGCCCAGGTGCGTTTGGCGCAGGGAGACGCTGCCCAGTCCGAGCAATTGGCCCGTAGGGCGCTGACTTACGCCAATGGTCGCCCGGACCTGCAAGCAGGGCTTTGGGGAATTATTGCGCAGGCGCGTGAAAAACAGGGGGATTCGGCTGGTGCAGCATTGGCACGGCAGAAAGCCCAGGTGAATCTGTAATGGACCCGCGCATCCTCGATATTGCCGATCATCTGCTGCTGATCGAGCACGAACTGCGCAATCAGGGCTGGTGGAGCGTCGTATCCCCTAGCGCTCAGGCGTTGGCCAGCACTGTGCCTTTTGCCGTCGATAGCATGAACTTCGATCAGTGGTTGCAGTGGATTTTCCTGCCGAAAATGAAAGAGATCCTCGAGCGCGGCCTGGCGCTACCCAGTGCCTCCGGCATTCTGGTCATGGCTGAAACGGTTTATATCGATCGCCCGGACGAAAGCCGCGAGCTACGCAGGCTGCTAGCAGAGTTTGACCAATTGATCAGTCCATCTGCCTGAATTTCCCTCTTTTCCCCCTTGGAGCCACAGATTGTGGCTCTTTTTGTTTGTATTCTTTGCTTTTCTGCTGCGCTAGCCGAAATTAGTGGTGGCAGTGCTTAGTCCTCGCTAAAAATTGGCAATAATTTTTCTTGACTTGCGAGCGCCGAAAAATAAGAATCCAGATTCCGCTGTAGAGGGACTGCCAGAAGCAGACCCGCTAAGCAGATCATGAGGCGCACACCCGCGCCGACCTGTTACACCCCGCAACGCGTTACCTCGCGCTGGGTGGGAAAACCCCGCAACACTCTGGGGCGCTCCCAATACTTGCTCAGTCAGTGCTGACGTAGTCGGCGATTCCGTCGCTCATGCTCTGCTTGGCAGTAAACCTATTAAGACCCGTCCACCGTGGGCGGTATTCTGGCGTTTTAGAGGTGAACAACGTGGAGCTTTTATCTGGCGCTGAGATGGTCGTCCGCTTTTTGCGTGACGAAGGCGTTAAGCACATCTATGGGTACCCTGGTGGTGCTCTCCTGCATGTTTACGATGCCCTGTTCAAAGAGCCGGAAGTGAATCACATCCTGGTTCGTCACGAGCAGGCAGCAACCCATATGGCGGACGGCTATGCCCGTGCTACCGGCAAGGCCGGCGTGGTACTGGTAACTTCCGGCCCAGGCGCGACCAATGCCATTACCGGTATTGCCACCGCGTACATGGACTCCATTCCGATGGTCATTCTGTCCGGTCAGGTGCCTAGCACTATGGTCGGTACCGACGCCTTCCAGGAAACCGACATGATCGGTATTTCCCGGCCGATCGTGAAACACAGCTTCATGATCAAGCATGCTTCGGAAATCCCGGAGATCATGAAAAAGGCGTTTTATCTCGCCCAGTCGGGTCGTCCAGGCCCGGTGGTCGTCGATATCCCGAAAGACATGACCAATCCGGCAGAGAAGTTCGAGTACGTTTACCCGAAAAAGGTCAAGCTGCGCTCCTACAGCCCGGCCGTTCGTGGTCACTCGGGGCAAATCCGCAAGGCCGCGGAAATGCTGTTGGCGGCCAAGCGCCCGGTGGTTTACGCCGGTGGCGGCGTGATTCTCGGTGGTGGCTCTGCTGCCCTGACCGAAGTTGCGCAAATGCTCAATCTGCCGGTTACCAATACCTTGATGGGCCTGGGTGGCTATCCGGGTACCGATCGCCAGTTCCTCGGCATGCTGGGTATGCACGGCAGCTACACCGCGAACCTCGCCATGCACCACGCCGATGTGATTTTTGCGGTGGGTGCACGTTTTGACGACCGCGTTGTCAATGGCCCGGCCAAGTTCTGCCCGAACGCCAAGGTTATCCACATCGATATCGACCCTGCGTCGATCTCCAAGACCATCAAGGCCGACGTGCCGATTGTGGGTCCGGTCGATAGCGTGCTGACCGAAATGGTCGCCATCTTGCGCGAAATTGGCGAACAGCCAGAAAAAGCTGCCATGGATGCCTGGTGGAAGCAGATCGAAGAGTGGCGTGGTGACCGCGACATGTTCCCTTATGAAAAGGGCGACGGTAATGTCATCAAGCCGCAGACTGTAATCGAGACCCTGTGTGAAGTGACCAAAGGCGATGCCTTCGTTACCTCGGACGTTGGTCAGCACCAGATGTTCGCGGCGCAGTACTACCGCTTCAACAAACCCAATCGCTGGATCAACTCCGGTGGCCTGGGCACCATGGGCTTCGGTTTCCCGGCGGCCATGGGTATCAAGCTGAACTTCCCGGATCAGGACGTTGCCTGTGTGACCGGTGAGGGCAGTATCCAGATGAACATTCAGGAGCTGTCGACCTGCCTGCAGTACGACCTGCCGGTAAAAATCGTCAACCTGAACAACGGCGTCTTGGGCATGGTCCGCCAGTGGCAGGACATGGCCTACAACAGCCGTCATTCGCACTCCTATATGGAATCGCTGCCTGACTTCGTCAAGCTGGCTGAAGCCTATGGGCACGTGGGCATTCGCATCACCAGCCTGAAGGATCTCAAGCCCAAGCTCGAAGAAGCGTTCGCCATGAAAGACCGCCTGGTGTTTATCGACATCCAGGTCGACAACAGCGAACACGTCTACCCGATGCAGATCAAAGACGGCTCTATGCGCGACATGTGGCTGAGCAAGACGGAGCGTACCTAATCATGCGGCACATTATTTCCCTGCTGTTGGAAAACGAACCCGGTGCCCTGTCTCGCGTCGTTGGTCTGTTCTCGCAGCGTAACTACAACATCGAAAGCCTGACTGTAGCGCCTACCGAAGACCCGACCTTGTCGCGTCTGACGTTGACCACAGTCGGTCATGATGAGGTGATCGAGCAGATCACCAAAAACCTGAACAAGCTGGTTGAAGTCGTCAAGCTGGTCGACCTCTCGGAAAGCGCGCACATCGAACGTGAACTGATGCTGGTAAAGATCAAGGCCACGGGTGCACAGCGCGCCGAGATCAAGCGCACCACCGATATCTATCGTGGGCAGATCGTCGATGTCAGCAGCAGCGTCTACACCGTGCAGTTGACTGGCGCCAGCGACAAGCTTGACAGCTTTATTCAGGCCATCGGTACCGCGTCCATTCTCGAAACAGTGCGCAGTGGCGTCACCGGCATTGCCCGTGGCGACAAAGTGCTCAGCATCTAAATCAAAAAATTAGCTATGGCCTTATCGGGCCGAGATAACAGGGGTATTTCATGAAAGTTTATTACGATAAAGACTGCGACCTTTCGATCATCCAGGGCAAAAAAGTTGCCATCATCGGTTACGGCTCCCAAGGCCACGCGCAAGCGTGCAACCTGAAAGACTCCGGTGTGGATGTCACTGTCGGTCTGCGTAAAGGCTCTGCTACCGTTGCCAAGGCCGAAGCTCACGGTCTGAAAGTTGCTGATGTTGCAACTGCTGTTGCCGGTGCCGACCTGGTCATGATCCTGACCCCGGACGAGTTCCAATCCCAGCTGTACAAGAACGAAGTCGAGCCGAACATCAAGAAGGGCGCCATCCTGGCCTTCTCCCACGGTTTCGCCATTCACTACAACCAGGTTGTGCCACGCGCTGACCTGGACGTGATCATGATCGCGCCAAAAGCGCCAGGTCACACTGTGCGTTCCGAGTTCGTCAAAGGTGGCGGTATCCCTGACCTGATCGCTGTCTATCAGGATGCTTCGGGCAACGCCAAGAACGTAGCGCTGTCGTACGCTGCAGGTGTTGGTGGCGGTCGTACCGGCATCATCGAAACCACCTTCAAGGACGAGACTGAAACCGACCTGTTCGGCGAACAAGCCGTACTGTGCGGTGGTACCGTTGAGCTGGTCAAAGCTGGTTTCGAAACGCTGGTTGAAGCTGGCTACGCGCCAGAAATGGCCTACTTCGAATGCCTGCACGAACTGAAGCTGATCGTTGACCTCATGTACGAAGGCGGTATCGCCAACATGAACTACTCGATCTCCAACAACGCCGAATACGGCGAGTACGTAACCGGCCCTGAAGTTATCAACGCCGAATCCCGCCAGGCCATGCGCAACGCTCTGAAGCGCATCCAGGACGGCGAATACGCCAAGATGTTCATCAGCGAAGGTGCTACTGGCTACCCATCGATGACCGCCAAGCGCCGTAACAACGCCGCTCACGGCATCGAAGTCATCGGCGAGCAGCTGCGCTCGATGATGCCTTGGATCGGTGCTAACAAAATCGTCGACAAGGCCAAGAACTAATCTTGTCCTGATGCGATGAAAACGCGGCTTCGGCCGCGTTTTTTCGTTTAGACGGTCAGCTTCTGGTATAAAGCTTCATCGTCTGCTGTCGAACCCTCGTCGCAGACATCTGTCGAAACTTTCCACACCGTTGCAAGGTAATGTCCATGAGCGAACGTCCCGAAGAGCCGAACAAGGCCTCTGACGCCGAAAGCCTGCTACCGATCGATGAGCATGTTGAAGAAGGGCATGACGCCGAAGGACGCAAGGTTCGGCATCGCGGCATCTATCTACTGCCCAACCTGTTCACCACCGCGAACCTGTTCGCCGGTTTTTACTCCATCATCAACTCCATGAGTGCCCAGGCTGCCCTGAGTGCTGGTGATCCACGCGAAGCGAGCAAGTATTTTGCGTTTGCCGCTATCGCAATCTTCGTCGCCATGGTGCTCGACGGCCTTGATGGTCGCGTTGCCCGTATGACCAATACCCAAAGTGCCTTTGGCGCCGAGTACGACTCGCTGTCGGACATGGTCGCGTTCGGTGTTGCTCCGGCGCTACTGGCATTCGGCTGGGCGCTGGGCGACATGGGCAAGGTCGGCTGGATGGTTGCCTTCATTTATGTTGCGGGCGCGGCGCTTCGACTGGCTCGCTTCAACACCCAGGTGGGCAAGGCCGACAAGCGCTACTTTATCGGTCTGGCCAGTCCGGCAGCAGCCGGCGTGGTTGCGGGTACTGTCTGGGCTTTCAGCGACTACGGTATTCAGGGCTCCAAGTTGTCGTTCCTGGTTGCACTGCTGGTTGCGGCGGCAGGCATGCTGATGGTCAGCAACATCAAGTACAACAGCTTCAAGGAGCTGGATCTCAAGGGGCGTGTACCGTTCGTAGCGATCCTGGCAGTGGTGCTGGTGTTCGCTGTAGTCTTCAGTGATCCACCGCGCATTCTGCTGCTGGTGTTCCTTGGCTATGCGGCATCCGGCCCGGTGCAGTACTTGCTGCGTATTCGTCGCCGGAAAAACATCGAGTGATGTAATTTCGCTCTGGCTCCGTAGTCTACTGGTGCATCAGTCCTCCAGTTCTACGGAGCCTTCATGCTTATCAAACTGTCCAAAGCATCTGCTTGCAAAGAGGCGGATGTCACTTCTGAATCTCTTTATGTATCGCGCCGCGCCATGCTGGGTGGGTCGCTGGCTGCCCTGGCAGTAACTGCGTTGCCGCGCTGGGCGGGAGCTGCGCAAATGTCGCGATACGCTGACGTCGAGGCGGGCAGGGCGCCCGGCTGGTTCAACGAAAAGCTTGCCGCAACGCAATGGCAAGCCGTCACTGCGCCGGGGGAGGCCATTACCCCATTCAAGGACTCGACTCACTACAACAACTTCTACGAGTTCGGTACGGATAAAGGTGACCCTGCTGCGAATGCCGGCAGCCTGAAAACCGAGCCTTGGACCGTGGTGGTCGATGGTGAAGTCGGTAAGCCTGGGCGATATGCCCTCGAGGACTTCATGAAGCCCTACCAGCTTGAGGAGCGAATCTATCGTTTGCGCTGCGTCGAGGCCTGGTCGATGGTCATACCTTGGCTCGGCTTTCCACTTTCGGCGTTGCTCAAACAGGTGGAGCCAACCTCGAAGGCTCGTTTCATTCGGTTTGAAACGCTGCAGGATCCCAAAACCATGCCGGGACAACGCTCCAGCTTCGCCCTGATCGACTGGCCTTATATAGAGGGCTTGCGTATGGATGAGGCGATGAATCCGTTGGCAATTCTGGTGGTGGGTATGTATGGGCGAGAGCTACCCAATCAGAATGGTGCGCCGCTGCGCTTGGTGGTGCCGTGGAAATACGGCTTCAAGAGTATCAAGTCGATTGTTCGCATCAGCCTTGTCGAGCAACAGCCGCATACAACCTGGCAAGCAATTGCGCCCGAAGAGTATGGCTTCTATGCCAACGTCAATCCCGAGGTCGATCACCCGCGCTGGACCCAGGCGCGAGAGAGACGTCTGCCAAGTGGATTGTTCAGTCCCAATGTGCGACCTACGCAGATGTTCAACGGTTACGCCGAGGAAGTGGCGGGTTTGTACAGTGGGCTCGACCTGCGGAAGAACTATTGATGCGCTACCCACTGTTTCGTTTCGGTATCTTCGTCCTGGGTAGTATTTGGCCACTTTGGTGGCTGTACGAGGCTGACATGAACGCGCTGGGGCCAGACCCGGGAAAAATCCTGGTTGATCGATTGGGGCTGGGGGCGTTGATCTTCCTTCTGATTACCTTGGGCATGACGCCGTTGCAGCGTCTGACGGGGTGGGCGGGGTGGATCGTTTCGCGTCGACAGCTAGGGTTGTGGTGCTTCGCTTATATCGTGCTGCACATCACTTCCTATCTGGTTTTCATTCTGGGATTGGACTGGGGGCAGTTGGGGGTAGAGCTGAGCAAGCGTCCTTACATTATTGTGGGGGCGTTGGGGTTTATAGGTCTGCTCGCTTTGGCGCTGACGTCCAATCGCTATAGTCAGCGGCGCTTGGGCGCACGCTGGAAGAAGTTGCATAAACTGGTCTACGTGATTCTTGCGCTGGGTTTATTGCACTTTCTCTGGATTGTGCGCGCGGATCTAAAGGAGTGGATCGTTTATGCGGCTATCGGTGCGGTGTTGATGGTGTTGCGTATCCCAGCTTTTGCTCGGCGAATTCCGCGTTTGATAGGTCGAAAAGCAACGGCTGCATCGAAAGCGTAAATAAGCTCTTGACGTACGATTTAATTTCTCTATAATTCGCCCCACTTCTGGCGTAGTCGGAACTGAAAACTCCTTGATATTCAATGAGTTAGATGTTTCAGGT